>CALKAH010000176.1 GCA_937983315.1 uncultured Acholeplasmataceae bacterium
ACCACCGAGATCTACACTCTTTCCCTACACGACGCTCTTCCGATCTATTGATTACCTCCTTTCACACTATAATAGACATATTGCATGTATTTTTTCACAAAATGTTGCTCTTGATTCATTGGAAACTCAATCACTATTGATAATAAATAGGACAAGTGTTTTTATATTAATGTAAATCACATATAATCACTTTTTTATTCTATAAAAAGTAAAATATCGTTTAATTCGCCTTGCTAAGCCCTATACTGTATCACTGAAAATAATGGAAATCACAAAAATACCTTCTAAGCCGTCGGTCGGGGGTTCGAATCCCTCGTGCATCGCCACCTATAAATCAGGCCACTTTGTGAAAACAAGGTGGTTTTTTTTAAATAAAAAAGACCTTCTTAACGAAAGCCTTCAAGTTTGAAATGATTGATTAAAAAATGTGCGACAGCCTCTTCATCATGGGTTATTTCAGTAATGATATCTGCAACAGCTTTTAATTCAGGAACCGCGTTTTTCATCGCAACCCCTAATCCAGCATCTCTGATCATCTCAACATCATTGATACCATCTCCAAGCGATATCCATCTTTCTTGTGGGATTTGATAATGATCTAGCACATAACGAATTGCAGAAGCTTTTGATACATGTTTTAAATAGACTTCATATACAGCATATCCATTTTCAACACCCCATAAACGGTGAGATAATGTTTGACCCAGATGTGCATCAATATAAGATTCAAACTCGTGTTGCTTATCTGAATGAATCAAGAAAACCATACCTGTAGGTTGAACATGAAATTCAGTGAAATCATTTTCGATCACACGATCGCTATGGATGCCACTAAAGAATTCTTCAAGTTTCTTATCGTATTTATAAGCGTACACAACATCATCGATTGAAAAAAAGGATGAGAAAATCATGGGTTTTGCGAATCGAAAAAGATCATGCATCATATGAACAGGAATAAAGGTACGTTGTTTTGGAAAAGAAGGATCAACGGGGTTATCAATAGCACCACCATTATCGGTGATGAGTGGAGTATCTAATCCAATCTCCTCATATTTACTGATGGCTCCATTATATGGACGACCTGTCGCAAGAATAACAACATGACCTAATTTTCTTAATGTTCGAAGAACTTCAATGGTTTTTGGTGTGAGATCTCCTTGACGATTTAACGTTGTTCCATCAAGGTCACAGGCTATTAGATAATTCATAAAAAACACCTCGAGACTATTATCCCACAATGATAAAAATAATCAAGGATAAAGTTCGTCAATAATAAGAAAAAAAGAGGGAAATTCCTCTTTATCCGAGTTTAGGTGTTGTAAAAATGAACCCTACTTCGCCTTCACCTTCTGAGGTTGATTCGACAGCGATTTGTAATGGAATCGCAAATTCATCAAAATCATCATAATTCAAAAAGGTATTTTCAGCGACATCATTTTGAATGGTTGGAGTGAAAACAGTATATACACCACCTGTGATATAGATATTTCCTTGCTGTGCAGTGAGGTTTTGACCAAGGAAGTAACCATATCCCGTTGTTTGATTACCTAAAACAATATCACCCTCAGCAAACACAAACGTTGGACGATCGATTGTTCCTAAGTTTGTTTTTTTGTCGGTTGTCAAATCACCATTGATGTATAACGTACCCTGGATGCCTTCTACACTATTCCCTTTACCATTAAGCGTCACATTACCGTTCACGATAACATTTCCATATATTGTACTATTTTCATTCATCGTCAGATTTCCATCAATCACGAGAATACGACCATCAGGAACCGTCAAATTTTTATTTTTGGGAATATTCACTGATCCATCAATATACCAATGCCACCATGCTGTAGGATCCCATTGGGTTTGAAGATCTTTTGGAAGATAGTAATTAAAGCCTTGTTGCGCAACAGCAAGTGATCGTATATAACTGACAACACTCTGAAAATCGGTAAATGTTGTCTCAGGTGTAATCCAGGGGAAATTGGTTGTGATGTAGTCGGGTAAATAGTTTGCAGCTAGATTACTTGGCGTAACAAGTGGACTTAAACTGAATGTTGGTTCTTCACCCGTGTATTGAAAAATGGAATCGTAGGTATCAATGGAAGTTACGGCACCAGTGAGATAACTGACAACAGGTTGTGTTCCTACTAGGATTCTTGATGATACTGTGTAAAGACTTTCTCCATATTGTTCAATATCAACATTCATCAAGGTTTCAAGTTGACTGATATAGGTTGGATCAAGTGATTGGTCTCTCGCAATCAAATAAAGAGCACCACGAACATCAGCAACTGCATTTGCATACGTTTCTGATTCTTCAATGGCGATATCGGTTAATGATGCTTGAA
>CALKAH010000177.1 GCA_937983315.1 uncultured Acholeplasmataceae bacterium
ACCACCGAGATCTACACTCTTTCCCTACACGACGCTCTTCCGATCTCAATGGACACCACTTGATAGCTTGCTGTATCAACCGCAGCATTCAAGATTTTCGCATCTTCTCTAGGAAGATTGATGACTGACATTAAGCGACGTCCTGATGAGATCAGTTTTCCATACGTGAAGAAAATCGCTTCATAGAGGGGCTTTTCATCAAAATTCATCGTTTCAATTCCTTTAAACGACTCCTGAGGGAGATAGATATCCATGAGTGCTAAGGGAATATCGTTACCATAATAAATACGTTTGAGTTGAACATAGGGAATGTTTGGGTCAATCAGCGGATCAAGGGCTAAACCATGGGGTAAATCAGTGACTCTCTTTTTAATCGTTTTAATGGAAGGCGTAAGACCAAGACTTTTTATCACATCATAAAGTTTGGTCACTTTCAAATAATAATCAGAGGATAGATTGATATAATTTGCGTAGTATACTCCGTGTTCTTGATGTAGAAGATTTTCAACGATTAAACGATGATATGCTTGTTTGACATCTTCTTTGGACACATCCAAATGTTGTCCAAGTTCTTCAAGTGAAGGCATTTGATGCATGTATTTAATCTGTTGATCAATCAACAAATTCTTAATTGACTGAGCAATTTGAAGTGCGATCGGAGTAGCTTGACGTTTATCTATTTTAATTTTTGCTAAGATCTGTTTCATCCGACAATCACCTCAAATTGTGTATATTGACCTAAAAAGAGTGTTTCCATATAAGCGATAACCTGATGTTTATCGCCATAAATCGTTGTTCTAACACGGTGAGCTGCTGAATGTTTTTGTGTGTTGAGGAGTTGAGCTTCAGAAGAGGATAAGTTAACGGGACTAAATCCATTTTTGACATGTTTCATCTGAAAAGGGTAACGCTCAGTTAAAAGTGTTGAAAGATTAGATTCTTCGAGGATACCAATCGATAATTGAGGAAACAACGATTCTGGTAAATACATGGTTTGATAAAGCACTTCTGCATGATCGATTAAGACAACATATTTCGCAACATAATAACGTTCATCGTGTTTAAGATTCAGTGTGTTTATAATCCAATCGGAGTCGTTCGCAATATCGAATAAAATGACTCTTTTTGATTTTGATGCATACGTATAGGAAGCAAAGTCACCGATTTTTTCGAATCCCTTGAGTGGAAACTTAAACATGCGACGGGTTGAAACAAATGTTCCACTTCCCTGAACACGACTGACTAAACCCTGCTTAACGAGTAATTTGTAGGCATTTTTAACAACAATATCACTGATATTAAAAACTTCACAAAGTTCGCTTTCAGTCGGTAGTCGATCATTATCTGATAAGACTCCCTCATTGATTGCATCTTCAATGGAATCGCGAATTTGTAAGTATAACGCTTTTTTGATTGTTTTATCAATCTTAATATAATTCATGATACATCTCCATCTTTGGTTAATTGACTATAACCATTTTATAGTATTTCATGATAGATAACAAATGATTTTATTCAGTTCAGACACGAATTAAGAAAATCTTAAGATATATGACAATCTATCATCAATTTGCCTCAAAATAGGATGTTTTATAACTCTGAAATGAATGAATAATGAAATATATGTCATCATCCTTATTCCTTTCAAAAGACCCATTCAAGTATAGAGATGAGTTTTATAAAACATCTAACCAAGGATATATATATCCTTTTCTTTTTGTTCTCGAAACGCTTTCACATGGAATCGTCTTTCCTTGGGGTGTATTTTTTTGAAAATGTAATATAATAGATTTAAGCGGTTTTTTTGAAAAGAGGAATAATCAATGGATTTATTTAAAAAATGTTATCAATACGATACAGCCAAAAAGGCTCGCGAAGGTGGATACTATCCTTACTTTCATGAACTGACATCCAAACAAGATACCATCGTTCATATGGAAGGAAAAGAAATGATTATGATTGGATCAAATAACTACCTCGGTCTGACATCTCATCCCGAAGTGATCCAAGCAGCCATCGATGCGACATTGAAATATGGTACAGGTGTTTCAGGTTCTCGTTTCTTGAACGGAACACTGAATTTGCATAAAGAATTAGAAGCTGAGCTTGCAGCCTTTTTAAACAAAGAAGACTGCACGATTTTTTCGACGGGATTCCAATCAAACTTGGGTATTATTTCAGCAATTGCTGGTCGAAATGACATTATTTTCTCCGATAAAGAAAATCATGCAAGTATTTATGATGGAACACGTTTAAGTTATGCTGAAGTGATCCGTTATGAACACGCAGACATGGAAGATCTTGAACAAAAATTGGCGAAAGCTCCTGACAATAAAGGATTATTGATCATCACCGATGGTGTTTTTTCCATGAGTGGTGATATTGCTAATCTTCCTGAGATTACACGACTTGCTAAAAAATATGGAGCGCGTGTGATGGTCGATGATGCACATGGTCTTGGTGTGATGGGTAAACATGGTCGTGGAACAGCTGAGCATTTTGGTTTAGAAAAAGACGTTGACATCATCATGGGAACATTCTCAAAGTCATTAGCTTCACTTGGTGGCTTTGTTGCTGCAGAAAGAGATGTCGTTGATTACATTCGTCATAATTCTCGTCCCTATATTTTCTCCGCAGCCATTCCACCTTCTAACACAGCAGCAGCTCTTCAAGCATTGCGTATCTTAAAGCGTGAACCCGAACGCGTACAAGCACTCAATGATATCGCAGAGTATATGCGTCAAGGTTTAAAAGCTAAAGGATTAAAGATTAAAGATTCCAAAACACCTATCATCCCTATTTATACATTTATGCCACTGCGTACGATGATTGCATGTAATCAACTTTTTGAACATGGTGTCTATGTCAACCCTGTATTACCTCCTGCAACTCCCATTGGTGAATGTTTAATACGTACCAGTTACACAGCAACCCATACAAAAGCGTTGATGGATCAAGCGATTGAAAAAATCGTTGAAGTCTTAAAAGGTTTAGAGAATTTCGAGGAATAATATGAGTGTAATTATAGTAACCGGAGCATCATCGGGTATCGGATTAGCGATCGCGAATCATTTGGCAGATCAAGGGCATCATGTCTATGGGATCAGTCGATCCAAAATTCACGAAAAACTTGTCAAAGGTATCCAAGCGGATGTGACCGATTATGATCAATTAAAGAATGCATATCACGAGATCTATGACATTGAAGGTCGGATTGATGTCGTTGTTAACAACGCAGGATATGGCATATCAGGATCGATTGAATCAACATCAATCGACGATGCAATAAATCTCATGGATGTCAATTTCATGGGTGTTTTCCACTCCACCAAAGCTGCATTACCATGGATGCGTCAATCGGGTGGAGGAAAAATCATCAACATGAGTTCGGTAGCAAGTAAGCTGTCTATTCCTTTTCAAGCATTTTATTCCAGCTCAAAAGCTGCCATTAATGCATTTACGGAAGCTCTTCATAATGAAGTATCACCTTATGGTATTCAAGCATGTGCAGTCATGCCAGGTGATATTAAAACGGGTTTTACGAAGAAGATCGGAAGAGCGTCGTGTAGGGAAAGAGTGTAGATCTCGGTGGTC
>CALKAH010000178.1 GCA_937983315.1 uncultured Acholeplasmataceae bacterium
ACCGAGATCTACACTCTTTCCCTACACGACGCTCTTCCGATCTTAAGCTGCAAATGCCCATTTATCTCTTGGACGATAGTTTTTAAACATGGTTTTTCCCTCGTTTCTTATGCCTTGATTATACCAAGTTCATCCAAACATCACAAGACTATCTCGATCATCCATACAAACGATCCATAAAATATGCTATGATAATGGTGTTGAAGCATAAAAGGAGTGTTGTCTATGTTTGATTATATATTGTATGGTTCTTTGGGTTTAGTTGTCATTATCATGTTTATTTTCATCATTAAAGCAAAGAAACGTTCAAAAAACGAATCAGAAGCTCTTCGAGAAATTGGTGAATCCGATCCCAAAAGAGATTATTATGTATTATCGACCATTCAATTTCATGATGGTATTCGCGCAGCTAAGATTGATCACTTAGTGATTAACCCATCAGGTATTCACGCTGTCTTAGAGTACACCTTTGAAGGTAACATCGAAGGAGATGAAGATGATGAAACGTGGTCTTATGAACATAAAGGCGTTTCTGATACGTTTTTCAACCCCATCAAAACAGCAAAAGCATTAAGACAATCGATTGATAAAGTCTTGAAAAAAGATTATCCTGTCTTTCTTTATATCGTTTTTCCTGAACATACAGAGCTTAAAAAAAGACGGATGGACTATCCCGTCTTGAATGCACTCGATTTAAAAGAAGAAATGAACAAGAATTTCAAATCTAAGAAAAAGATTTCATCACATGATGTCAAATTAATTTATGATCTTTTCATGAAGGTTAAGAATCGCTAGAAAGAATGTGATGCACTCTTTGTTTGAGAAGAGGGATGACATCACAGATAAACCAGGGGTTTACGATATGCCATCCCACATTTCGTGGTGATGGATGAACAAGAGGAAAGTACTTAGGAAGGTAATCTTGATAAGACCTGACGGTTTCCGTTAAGGTCTTTTTTTGATGGTCTTTTAAATAATGATGTTGGGCATAGGAGCCCACAAGAATGATGAGTTCAAGATTGGGAAGATGTTCAAGAATGATGGGATGCCATTTTTCTGCAAATCCTTTTCTTGGAGGAAGATCACCCGATTTTCCCTTGCCAGGATAATAAAAATCCATAGGAACCATCGCGAAAAGTTCAGGATTATAAAAAGTCTTTCGATCGACACCTAACCATTCACGTAAACGATCACCACTTGCATCATTCCATGTTAAACCTGTTGATTGTGCTTTCATACCAGGTGCTTGACCAACGATCATAATCTTGGACTTAGGATCTGCAAGAAAAAGAGGTTCAAAACCTTTATCTGTATATTCTTGATTAATAGGATCATTCATCATGGCATGTTTAATCGCATCAAGTGATGGATAGATCATACGCTTCATCTCCTTATGTTCTATTATATAGGAGGATATGTAAAAATCAAAAACGATGATAAAATGAAAAACGAAGTATGTGATTGTGCACAAGATGTCCCTTTTTCTTATAAGATTTTTATTATACTACATATGAAGGGTATGATGATATGAAACGTATGATGATTCAAGATGTGATTGACTATATCGATTCAAACATCGAACACGAATTGACGATTGAAGAACTATCAGAAGTCGCAAGCTATTCACGGTTTTATTTGCACCGCGTGTTTGATCTTTTGATTGGAATGTCTGTGATGAACTACGTAAGACTTAGAAAAATGCAACATGCGCGCGCTGCATTATCTCATGGAACTCGTGTGATTGATGTCGCACTGATGGTGGGATATCAATCAGAGAGAAGTTTTCGACGAGCATTCCAGCAAGTTTTTAACCTCACACCATCACATGTGAAACACGATATCTATCATACACCTGAAAAAATTCAGTTTAAATATAAGAAAGGTATGACCATGATCCATTATTTATCCGAAACAAGTCTTGTCAGTTGTGAGGCATTTTATGCAGTTGGGACTAAAGTCATCTCTAAAGAACCAGAAAACGAGAGCATTCAAAAGATGACATCATTTAAACATGAGCATCACATCGATCCCATCACTGAAATTGGGATGGATGCTGATGTGTCTACCCAAGATAGCGATCAAGGGAAAAGAGGGTATCTCTATTATTTAGTTGTTGACAAAGAAACATACGATTCTATACAAGACCCATCACTCATCAAAAAAGAAGTTCAAGCATCTCGTTATTTAAGACTTACCATTGATGAACCATTTAAAGATCCGTTTGAACGAATTCCGATGGGATGGAAAAAACTCGTTCTAGAACTTGAGTCAAAGTATCATCATCGATCTGATCTTTCGATTAACTGTTTTGAAGAAAAAGTTCAAACGATGACTGGAACCATCATGAATCTCTATGTAGCCATTCAATAAAAGATTGTCACTCCTCTGAAAACCATGTTATAATAAACATAAGTTTTTAGTTTGGGGGACACTATGATGAAACGACGTATTGTTTTTGTTATGAAGAGCATACTCATCGTCACTTTTTTCGGTTGGGTAGCTCTTTTTTTATCATCATGTACGACAGATGATGTGAGATTGATGAACATAGAAGATCATGATATCATGGATATTATATTCGTCAAAGATATCGATGAAGATATCCTGGTTGGGTATTCGTATCTATCCGATAAACTCGGTGTTTCACATGGAGTCGCACGGATCCATGAATCTGAGATCATCTACAATCTAAGTATGGATGACATATTAGAAGATGCTGATGATACCAGGATCATTGATATCATGGTAGACGAATTATCGGTTAAGGTATTACTCAACGGAAGAACAAGTTCAGATTCTAAAATCGATATATTAGGTTTGATCGACATTGAAGATGATGGCAATTACGTGGTGATCATGGAAACATCAATGAGTGGAATTAACCGTGGTTATTCAGGATATACAGGAATCATCAATAAGAATCATACATATCAAATCGTTTATACAAAGAAGAATGAAGTGCAAGATAATGAGGTTCATCTGTTAACACCAGGAGTCAATCAAGATGAGTTCACGGATGAAATACTTGATATCGCACTTGAACAAGAAGGCAATTTCATTTTGATTGATGCTTACTATCAACAGGGTTATTAC
>CALKAH010000179.1 GCA_937983315.1 uncultured Acholeplasmataceae bacterium
ACCACCGAGATCTACACTCTTTCCCTACACGACGCTCTTCCGATCTTATATTCCAAGCAATGCGAGTCTTCTTTTTGGTCAGACAGTAGAAACAAAGTCTGTTTACCGGTTTATAGAAGTCTCTGAAGGTATCGGCCAAAAAGTTCCAGATCTCGTTGTATCAGGTGAACAAACCTATACGTGGGTTGGAGAGTACAAGAAACAAGGTGATGACTTTGTTCAAATAGGTCCATATCATACCACAGGAACAGCAATGGTCACGACCGGAGATGTTTCTCCAGTCGACTCATATTCAAGAAACACTCCTGTTTACTCAAGACAAACCATGGCTACAGATGCAACCTTACCCTATCTTTATAAACACACACCTCACACATTTATCCTCTTCGTATGGTACGCATCTGGGTATCGTGCACAAGTCACATCAGGATTAGCTCCAGGTTATGGTGCTTATGAAACCTATACATTAAGTGGTTATCCGACACTTTATCGTTATGTAGGTCCAAGTCGTGAAACAGTCACGTATGTGAGAAGTGATACACCTGAAAATGTTCAGGTCTTTGATCCTTCTCATGTATACTTTGGTGTCAATTTAGATACCACATCATCCACATTATCATATGGTGCATCTCTTACTTATCAAGGAAGTATCGATGAAAAACTTTCAACGATTCCACGAAGTTATGGGATCTATGAAGCGATGTATGATGCACAAGGTAATTATATTGATAGTGTCACGGATCATTATGGTAGAATTCGTGTATATTCGAATGCCTATGAACCAGAACATCCAGCAACCTATCGTGATTATACGATCCGAATCATTCGAACCGCTCCACAATCTATCACCGACGTAACGTCACTACATCTTGAAGGTGTGGATGTTAAACCAGCGACTTATTCACCTGAACTTATCACCTCAACAACTGATGTAGAAGCACTCAATCTCGGTGAAACATCAATCTTTATGATGACCTATCAAACATTCAATCTTCCCGATCGTTATCATCTAGTTCCGATCACAAAACTGATGAGGACATATCCAGATGAAGAAGTTGATCCTATCCACTATACATTAAGTCAAGGGTATGTCTTGACATCTTCAGATTTTGAAAATCAAACGGGCACGTGGGGTGTAGGTACAGTCACACTTGAGTTAGAAATCAAAGATACGTTACCATCAGGTGACTACGCATTGACTGTTGAACTCATCACAGGTGATATCTATCAGATGGTATTTACTAAAGCCATGAGTTCTATCGCTTCAGTCACATCGATCACGTATCAAGGTATCACATCGAATGATCTAGGAACTTCATTGGTGAGTGATATTCCCTATGGGATCTTTTATGATGCATTACTTGAAGAAACGAAGGTTGTCGATTTTACGAATTTAGCTGATGTCATCGATATTTCATATGATGATATTGGACAGTGGATGCCCTCATATCTCGAAGATTTGACACTATCTCGGTTTTCAATGATCGAATATATTGAGTTTTCGATTGAAAATAAGCTAACATCAGGATATCAATACATCATGACTTATCATCTGAAAGCAGAAGATGGAACACGTTCCACATTTACCCATATCTTGCGCGAAAAAGATCCCATCCTCACACCTGAAACCATCTATCAAAGTGGTCTAGAAAAGATTCAACCACTCGTCATCATGTATCAAGAAGCACCATCCATTCGAATCACCTATGCGTATGATGATGTGTTTATCTATCCTGATCATCCATGGATGCTTCACATGTCATTTGAACCGCTTAACGGGATGGATATTGCAGTTGAGGAACGTGATTATCAGATGTCTATTGTTGATGATCTTGGTTTTGAAATTGATTTCTCAGAACAAACACCGATGGGTACATACACCATGACACCCTCCTATCAGCAAACAAAAACGATCTGGAATCAAACCCTCGAGTGGTCTATCGATTATGAACCAATTGAAATCCACAAAGTCATGAATGATCAATCAACACTCGTTGATATTCTTTTTGTCAGTGATGCCATTTTTCAAGGCTTTAATACGATTATTGATCCAGAAGTCATCACCTATGAAGATTATCAAACATTGATTGCACAACCTAATCTCCGTAAGATTGTTCATCTTCCAACCACAGGTATTCTCTACGGTGACTATCCAGATGAACCTGCGTATTATATGATTGGTCAAGTTCAACAAACTGAACTCACATATTATGCACCCCAGTTTGAACTTCCGGATGGAGCAATCATCAAGCGCGTTATTGATGATGTCAATATCGATCCTTCTTATCAAACGGATATTTTGTTTGCTGACTTTTCACAAGTTGGTGATTCGTTTGGATACATTCATTATCGTATTTATGCGATGGATTACATCGATTATCCGACGCATTACACGGATTATTATATCGCTGTACAAGATATGACGAATACGATACGATTTGATATTTCGATAGTGAATGAAGCAACGATTCCCCTAGATTCCATCTATGTTAAAATCAACTTATGTCCGATGGGTACACCAGAAGAACCTATCTGTACGATGGAAAACCGAACACTTAGCATGGGATGGTATGCTCATTTGAATGGAACAACATATGAAGCACCTGTATTTCAAACGACTTCATATGGTTCATATACAATTGATCTCGATGTTCCAAGAGGGTATCACTATCAGATCATGATCCAAGAAGTTGTCTTGATGACAGATGCTTTTTACGTTGAACATTCGATCTTCCCACGAAAGATTTATGTGACACTTTTGATCCAAGATGATGCCTCAGAAATACCTTGGGGATTGCATGATGTAGTCCCCATTGAGCCGTAAAACAAAAAAATGTGAAAGATTAAAAATCCTTTTACTATGTAAAGGTTTTCTCCTACACAATAATGTGTAAAAAAATGTGAGAAAATGAGCAAAAATGATTGACAAAGATTTGAGCTTGCTATAAAATACAGGTGTATCGGAATCGGTACCCGTGTAAAAGGCAAAACCAGGGAAACCTGGCGACGCAAAGCTATAGGGCCTTAAATGGTAGCCAGTTGTCATAGTGATGACGCTGGCTTTTTTGTTTCTTAAAAAAAGCTAAAAAAACGATGAAAAGGAGTGAGAAGATGAGACTTTCTCAAGTACTAGGCGTCCGCAGAGTCAAGTTAAGAAATCGAATCTTCACCTTGGGAGTCATCATCACAGGTATGCTCTCCATCGCATTTGCAGTCATGACATTTTATGGACAAAACGCAGGGAACTTCGTGATGTCAGTCGATACAGCAGCTCGTTTAAGAGGAATTGCAATCAGCACCGATGAAACATTCGAATTCTCATCCGGTCGGCTGATGAGTGATCCTATTAATGAAGCGCGTGATGTCACCTATGCGTGGCTAAAACGTGAAGAAGTACAAGAAACACCCGGTAATTTCGTTGATCCTGATCACGAATATGTTGCCTACACCTTCTGGGTTAAAAATGAAGGATTTGAAACAGTCGATTTAAATTATTACATTCGTATCACGGAAACATACAACAATCTCGATGCTGCTATACGCATCTTAGTCATCGATAACGGCGTTGAGACAATGTATATGAAACCAGATGCAACCAATGATACAAATTATCCAGATTACATGCCAATCGGTGAACATTTCCTTACCTCAAATACCGCAATGAGAAAATTGATTCCCAACTTTAAACCCGGTGAGATACGCAAATTTTCAGTCATCGTATGGTTGGAAGGAAACGATCCTGATACCAACGATAGCGTCTTAGGTGGCATGATCAAGTTGCAGATGAACTTTACAATCAACGGCCTTGAATAAGGGGTAAGGACATGAGACCAACAAAAAAAGTCCTCATCTCAATCCTGACATTCCTTGGTATCATCATGATTTTCGGTTCTGCAACATTCGCATGGATTACGCTAGCAACGATTAACAACATTGAAGGTTTATCCTTAACAGCTTCCTCAGGTGATGAATTACAGATGTCATTTGATGGTGTGAATTTCCAAACAAACCTCCCCATGGATGAACTGATTACCAATCCTGAAGGCGTTATGCTCTACGATGTCACATCTAACGATGGCATCAACTTCCAGACCGGAGGACTTCGAGATGGTGGTCCTGCAACACCCAATGAGCATTACTTAAGTTTTGATGTATGGTTTAGAACCTCGAGATTAGAACGTGATGTCTATCTCTACAATCATATTTCAGATGAGATGACATATGACAGCGACAATCGGGTTGGAACATACTTTGTTTCCAAAGGAGTCACCTGGAGATCACCTCATCAATTCTTCAATGGTCCAGAAATCAGTGATGTTGTAGAAGTAGGAGACATAGCAACTTACTATTCACACAACGCAGTTCGGTTATCCATTGTTGAACTCATTGATGAAACAAACCCTCTCGATGAAAGAGACTCAAACGATCTCAAGGTTTTCATGTTTGACCCCTC
>CALKAH010000180.1 GCA_937983315.1 uncultured Acholeplasmataceae bacterium
AGATCGTATTCGGTGACTGGAGTTCAGACGTGTGCTCTTCCGATCTGTAGCACATCAGCATCGGTATAGAACGAGAAGTTCGCATAGGTTGCATAGACTTCCATCGCCCCTTGAAGGACGAGTTGTAAGAAGGGAACGGTATCTGTTTCAATCAAATATTGTGACGTAAACATCGGTGCTTGTAAATAGCGATCGATATATGGCCATAAATATTGATGAGGACGCACACCATTAACTTTATAATTGGTCTTAATCTTTTGAAGTGAGGTTTGATACATATCGATGGCTTCAGTGATGGTTGCACCTTTCTTGTTATAATCGCTATACAAGAGTTCAGTGAAACCTTCATACGTGTAACTGGTTGCACCGATCGAGCGGGTTGCTTTTTCATGGGATAAAATCCATGATGCGATCACAGATGGACGTGCAAAATAGCGTTCATTGACAGGACCGACTTCATTTCTTAAGTATTCACGAATATACCAACCATTAGCATGTTTGGTTGCATTTCCGATTAAACTCATCTGTTCTTTATAAATGGTCGCATAATCGAGCGCAAGTGATACATCGATGCCTTGTTCATTTAAGTCGGTGATGATGCGATCAAATTCACGCTTGGTACCAATGGCACGTGAGAAACGAGGTGCATCTTTATCACCTAATGTAATACCGCCTTTTTGATATCCGTAAAGACCTGAATTGATGGAAAATACACCTTGATCATTCAGTGTTGTTAAGATATCGTTAACTTGATCGATGGTGGTAACAACAACATCGGTTGTTCCAATTAACGAATCCATCGCATCCGCCATGATAAAGTCTAAACGAATGGGCATGTTTTCAAGTTCATCTTCGGTTGGAGTTAAGACACCTTCTTCAATCAAGATATCTTTATATTTCTTTGCCATACCGACATAATCAGCAGGATAACCATCGAGTGAACCGTCACCCGCTAGGAAAACATAATTTTGCCGAATATCATAGTGTGGACGTTCATCCATCATCGTGGTATAACCACTACCTGCATTGTTATACACCTGATAAATCAGTGTGTTGTAGTTAAATCGTGCAAATGCAAACGTGTAGGCAGAACGATTGGGTGCAACCCCATTTTGAGGAGAAACAACGAGTTCCATAAACTCTTCACCTTCTGATGCATGTGCAAAGAAGGCTGCTTGGCGATTGCCATGTGCAATGCCATAGATGGGTAATCCGGGTTGCTTGATCGGAACAAAGTTCGTTTCAATACGGTCGAAATAGGTATCGGTTGAATAGTCACTTCCATAAATATTACCGTAGTATGAAGAAATACTTGTATCATAATCTTCAAAACGAATGAGTGCTCCACTTCCATCTGGAACCATGATATAACCAGGAATTTGAGGTTTATCAACCGCATCAGCTGCACGTCCATAATCCATTTCTGTTTTATCAAAGGAAATGGTTGCACCACCTGATGCTCCCATCAAAGGTGTAAAGATGAAAGATGAAATCAAGTTTTGATCTTCACCTTGAAGTTCATCATCTCTGATCTCTAATGAAAGTCCATCCTCTGATAAATAGATATGAACGAAGACGGTTAGATCAATCACATAAAAGGGGATTTCTAAACGATAATGTGTGGGATCGCCATTCACCATCATGAGTGTTGATGGACCGGTTTCAGTGGGATGGGTCGATGGAGTACGGTTTACACCATTGGAATCGTTATAAAATTCTAATGTGACGAGTGAATTAGAAAATGCTTCAAAGCGTGTGTTCATGAAATCTTCATAAGGAAGACATACTGCATCAATCTCTTCATCGGTTGGTGGCGTTTCAGAGGCAAGCAAAATTTCACATGCTTCTTTGAGTTCATCTTCACCAGCGATATCGAGTCCTGTTTTCCATGTATAACCATTTCGGGTATCATGAATCGCAAAAACATCGCGTGAATCACGATAATAGAACTTAAGATCACCCACAGTGGCAAGATACTGCATATCAGTAGGCTCTTCAATCACATAAGTCACCGTATCGGGTGGCATTTTGGTATCCTTGTTTGTTTCAATGTAGGATGCACGCACCGTGATTGAAAACAACAAGAACATGACAACAATGAGGAGTTTACGTTTATTGCGTAACATTTCGGATGACCTCCTTGATCAGAGCTTCTAAGAACATGTAGAGCTGTTCCCACATCATCACGAGGATGATAATGATCACCGCGATGATGACAGTGAAAAGAACGGTCATGAGCAAGCTCTTGACAGTCTGTCGTGCGGTGTAATCATGGATTTCATTAATACCTAAGAAAATATTAATAAAACTCCATCCACCACCAACAATCATCAATAGATTAAGGAAAAATACTTCATTGTAGGTGAGTACATAACTTAATAGGGTTGTCGATAATAATGCGAGCATCAAGGGTCCCATCGAGTAGATAAACATGATGAAGATTTGCTTGAGTCCACCGATACCATCATGAATCGATGTATCCAAATAGTTGCTGATGACTAAAACGAGTGTGATCGAGAAGAAGCCGATGACAATCGCTGATAAATCCATATCTTCAGCAGCAACAAACTGATAGATAAAGCCTTTGTTGATGCTATAGTTCAAATAGATTAAGAAGAAAACGATATATAAAATGGTTGCGGATAACAATGTTGCTCGATGTTCTTTCTTAATCTCATAGAAACTATCCATCGGATGACGCATCACTCTAAAGATATAAAATAAATCTTTTAATAGTTTATGATCAAACACTTTCTTGACAGGTGCCATCCACAACGTGATTTTCCCTGTTTTATGATTAATGATGGAAAGTGCTTTTGAACTGACTAAGAACACAACAAGGATAATGATGACTGCACCTAATGCCGATTGAATACCCACATTACGGACTTCCCAATACGCTTCTGAATACCCTTCTCTGTTACCAGCAAGTTGGAAATGAATCATCGCTTCTTCATAGCGTTCTTGTTGGAGATAAGTTTTAGCGATATTATCATGGGCAATCACTGACATCTGGTTTAACTTTAAAACTTCATCCCACACCATGATTGATTCATCATAACGGCGTGATGTATAAAGATTTAATGCTTCATAGATGCGAAGGGCATACTCCGTTGGTCTAAATGATTGAATGGCATTTTTGCGATCATCAAGCGCCCAAATACCGCCTTTAGAATCGACAGCTAGGGATGCTAACTTGGTAAATAGTCCGGAAATATCAGGGTTGATTTGTCCTTCAACAAAGTTACCCGCACCAAAGTTAAAGATGAAATCGCCATCTTGCGTGTAGACAAAGATAGTACCGACTTGCATCGATGCATAGATAATGCCTTGAGCATCAACATAGATATCGGTTGCATCATCGAAGGCGAATGTTCTGCTTCCAGCAAAGATATTTCCGCCTTGTGTATTGTGCTTTTTAATCGCACCTCGATAGGTTCCCATCGTTGTTGTATAAATCATCGAGTTTTGATCAATGAATAAACTTGAGAATGTTTGAGGATCTCTTAAAGCAAAATCTTCAAATTGCTCTTCAGTAAAGATGAGTTTATAAATCTGCTGAACGACAGAAAGTTGTACTTTATTGGATGTGAAATAACCTAAGAATTCACCTGTATTTGAGAGTTGAATAATACCATCCTTGACACCTTCTCCATAAATATAAAGGTTTCCGCGATTATCAACAACAACCTTACTTGGATTATAGTTTGTTTGTGCAAATGAAGGCGTGGTTGGACGATCAAATTGACGGATATAGGTGCCATCAAGTTCAAACCAGAAGACTGCTTCTGCCGTTGAATCTGCAACATAAATCCCTCGATCAGAGACAAAAACACCTTTAGGTTGCGCGAAATCAGGATGAGTGATCACTTGGTCAACCACAT
>CALKAH010000181.1 GCA_937983315.1 uncultured Acholeplasmataceae bacterium
GATACGGCGACCCCCGAGATCTACACTCTTTCCCTACACGACTCTCTTCCGATCTTTCTTAAAGATCAAAAAATGCCCATTTCATCAGAACTTCAGATTGAAAAGGCTCAAATTCGTGCTGAAGTTGAATGTCTGATGAAGAGTGTCTATGAACTTGGTGAAGGTGATCTTGCAGTTGGTACGATTAAAGCATTTGAACAAGGTGTGATCGATGTTCCATTTGCACCTTCGAAACAAAATCAAAACAAGGTACTACCCGCACGTGACAATGAAGGTTGCGTTCGTATCCTTGAATTCGGTAACCTCGGCATGACCCAAGATATTAAAGATTTCCATAAAGCTAAACTCGATGAAAGGGCAAAAGCTGAGGGACGTCCCATTACATTCCAAATGACCGTTGATGATATTTATGCTGTCTCGATGGGTGAATTAATCGGTAGACCTCAGAACAATAAGAAAAGATAACATGAAAATTAAAGACGTCATTCTAACAAAAAGTTATACAGGGTTTTATTTTGATGATCAAAAAGCCATTAAAAATGATGCAACAAAAGATGGCTTTCTCTATGTTGGTCAAGCGATGACTGAAGGATTCACCAATGTTAGAGTCCCAGGTGAAGCTGTTACTGTTCAACTTCTCTTGGAATCTGGAGATGTGGGGACTGGTGATTGTGCGGCTGTTCAGTACTCAGGTGCTGGTGGACGTGATCCTCTCTTTTTAGCCGATGATTTTATTCCCTTTATTCAAAAACATATCGTCCCACATCTGATTGGTGAAGATGTGTCACAGTTTAAAAAACTTGCTGAAAAATACGATAACATGAAAATCAATGGCGCACGTATTCATACAGCCATTCGTTACGGAATTACTCAAGCATTACTTTCAGCAACTGCACTTTCGACGAAGCGTTCCATGGCTGAAGTCATCCGGGATGAATATCATCCATCGTTAAAGACGCTTCATCGTATCCCGATTTTTGCGCAATCAGGTGATGATCGCTACAATAACGTCGATAAAATGATCTTAAAAGAAGTGGATGCGATGCCCCATGGTTTAATCAATAATGTCAAAGAAAAGTTAGGCTATAAGGGCGAACTTTTAAAAGAATACATCCGTTGGATGAGAGATCGTGTCTTATCGAAGAGAACAGACCCAAACTATCTTCCAACATTCCATATCGATGTCTATGGAACGATTGGTCTTGCATTCAACAATGATTATGATCAGATTGTCAATTATTTAATTGATCTTGCAGAAACAGCAAAACCTTTCTTCTTACGTATTGAAGGTCCCATTGACACCGGTGATCGTGAAGGCACAATGGTTGCACTTCGTGAAATCACCAAGCGTCTTGATGCAGTAGGAACTCCCCTTGAAATCGTTGCTGATGAATGGTGTAATACATTAGAAGATATTCGCTACTTTGCAGATCAAAAAGCAGGTCATGTTCTTCAAATTAAAACACCTGATTTAGGCGGTATCAATAATATTGCTGAAGCTATTTTGTATTG
>CALKAH010000182.1 GCA_937983315.1 uncultured Acholeplasmataceae bacterium
GATCGTATTCGGTGACTGGAGTTCAGACGTGTGCTCTTCCGATCTATGATTGATTTCGCCATGGTGTATGACGGTGCTGCTTTAGCTCCAAAAATAAAGGAATGGGGAAAATAAGATTCCTTAAAGGTATGATCTGTTTTTAAACGTTGATAAACATAGATGATATGAAGGATATTTAAGAGTTGGCGCTTGTATTCATGAAGACGTTTGACTTGAATATCGAAGATACTGTCGACGTTGAGTTCAATCCCTGTATCTGCTTTGATCCGATTAGCTAACGCTTGTTTTTTGGCACGCTTCATTAAATCCACTTTAAATTGGACATCACGATCAAATCTAAATTGTTCGAATTTCACGAGTTTGGTGAGATCATTGTGCCAATCTTTACCAATCGTTTCATCTAAAATGGATACGAGTTCTGGGTTCGTGTGAATCAGCCAACGGCGATGCGTAATCCCGTTTGTTTTATTGTTAAACTTTAAGGGATAAAGATGATAGAAATGACGCATTTCGATATTTTTTAAAATATTGGTATGCAATTCTGCGACACCATTAATGGAGAATGAACCATAAATACAGATATGTGCCATTCTGACATGATTTTGTCCGATTAATCCCATCAAATAGATCTGTTCTCTGTTGAAACGACCATCTGATTCAAGAATAAATTTAAACCGACGATTCATTTCTGCAACGATTTCATAGATACGTGGGAGAAGATTTCTAAAAATGTAGATATTCCACTTTTCTAATGCTTCAGCTAAAATGGTGTGGTTAGTAAACGCACATGTACGCTGGGTAATATGCCATGCTTCTTCATAACCGATACCTTCTTCATCCATGAGAATACGCATCATTTCAGGAATGGCAAGCGTGGGATGGGTATCATTGATTTAGAATGTATAGAAATCAGGAAATTGACGAATATCACGTCCAAGGCGTTTGTGTTCATTAATGGCTGCTTTAACACCTGCTGCTGAGAACACATAACTTTGCATCAAACGCAACGTTTTTCCATCTTCAGTCGAATCATCAGGATAAAGTTGTTCAGAGATCATTCGTGTCATACTGATGTATTCTTCACTCTTGATCTCTTGATGATCAGATGGCTCTGTTGACCATAAACGAAGTCTGGTCACAACGTGATTTTGATCACCAACAATCTTGACATCATAAGGAACTGCTTTGATCCACTGTGGATTGATTAGATCGGAAGAGCACACGTCTGAACTCCAGTCACCGAATACGATC
>CALKAH010000183.1 GCA_937983315.1 uncultured Acholeplasmataceae bacterium
CTAAAACAGCTTTTCCAACAGGCACTTGAACAGGGCTACCGGTTGCTTCAACGATAAGGTCGCGTTTTAATCCTTCAGTCGGTTCGAGTGCAATCGTACGGACAGCATTATCACCCAGATGAAGAGCAACTTCAAGGGTAACTTTCTTATCGCCATTCATGACAACAAGTGCATCATAGATAGCGGGTAATTTATTTTCAAAATAGACGTCGACGACGGGTCCGATCACCTGTGTAATTTTTCCTTGCATCGCTAATCTCCTTTTCTAAACATTGGAGCCATTGACAACATCAATGAGCTCGGATGTGATTTCTTGTTGACGCGCACGATGGTACATCGTATGCAGACGTTCAACAATCTCATTCGCATTATCGGTTGCATTTTTCATCGCAATCATGCGCGATGCATGTTCAGAGAGTTTTGCATCGGAGAGTGCTTCGAAAATGCACGATTCAATATAGATTTCCATCGTCTGTTCAATGACTTCTTCTGCGGGTATATCATAGATATAATCGGAGAATCCTTGTTCAGGTTTTTCAAATAGAACAGGTAAAATGGTTTGTTTTTTAATCTCTTGTGTTGCCGTATTGATGTAATGGCTATGGTAGAGAACCACTTCATCAATTGATTTGGCGAGAAAGACATCTTTAATAATGGTTGCATATTGACGGAACGCCATCGTCGTAATATCATCACGGTTATAGATGATTTCTTGATTGACTAAGGGTAACTTATGCTTTTGGGCAAAGTAAAATCCTTTTTTCCCTAATGCAACCACACGAAATTGGTCTTTATCTAAATCGTGAATCTCTTGCAAAAACGATTTGAATAGATTGTTATGATATGATCCACATAAACCGCGATCTGAGGTGATGAGAACAAAGAGTTTTCGTTTTCCTTCACTGGGTTTCATCATCAGATGTGCTTCATCCAAAGAATGACCTGCATATGCTAAAATATCTTCTATTTTCGTGACAAATGTTTTCGCAAAACCATGAAGTTCGGTGGCTTTTTTAATTTTGGATAACGCGATATTATGCATCGCTTGAGTGATTGCAGATGTCTTTTTGACAGCATTCATCCGCAACTTAATATCCTTTAATCCCATCAGATCATCCTCTTTAGATTGGTGATGAAGGTATCAAGATCTTTCTTTTCAGGAAGAGATTTGGTATCTACTAAATGTTTGTGTATCTTTTTACCCAAATCATTCATCTTTAAGCCTTGATTAATTTCAGCTTCGAGCAGTTTAACTTGTTCAATCGAAAGATCGTCCATTAAACCTTCTGATAAAGCATAGATGGTGACAATTTGAGTGGGCATTTGTACGAGTTCATGGACATCTTGTTTAAGAAGTTCTACAGTCTTACGACCTCTTTCAAGACGCTTTTTCGCACTTGGATCGAGATCAGAACCAAACTGTGCGAACGCTTCAAGTTCACGATAGTTAGCAAGGTTAATACGGAGTGTACCCGCAACCTTCTTCATACCCTTCCATTGTGCAGCTCCACCGACACGTGATACGGATAAACCGGCACTGATCGCTGGACGAATACCTGAATAGAAGAGTTCAGCTTCCAAGAAAATTTGTCCATCGGTGATCGAGATGACGTTGGTTGAAATGTAGGCTGAAATATCGCCAGCTTTCGTTTCGATAATCGGGAGTGCCGTAATGGAACCTCCACCTAATTTATCATTTAAACGTGCTGAACGTTCGAGAAGTCTTGAATGGAGGTAAAAGACGTCCCCGGGGTATGCTTCACGTCCTGGTGGACGACGAAGGAGGAGTGAGAGTTCACGGTATGCAACCGCATGTTTTGATAAATCATCATACACGATTAACACATCTTTACCTTGTTCCATAAAGTATTCACCCATGGTGACACCCGCAAAAGGTGCTAAGTAAAGTAAAGTTCCTTCTTTAGATGCTCCGGCTGTGACCACGATGGTATAATCCATCGCATGATGTTGTTGGAATAATTGAACCAGTGATGTGACTGAAGATTCCTTTTGACCAATCGCAACATAAATACAGATCGTATTTTTTCCCTTTTGGTTGAGAATCGTATCGACAGCGAGTGTTGTTTTACCCGTTTGACGGTCACCGATGATAAGCTCGCGTTGACCGCGACCGATGGGAACGAGAGCATCAATGACTTTAATCCCGGTTTCCATGGATGCGTTGATCGAACCACGCTGCATGACACCTTGAGCTTTTCTTTCAACGGGAAGGAATTTCTTCGCTTCAATCGGTCCTTTGGCATCAAGTGGTTCTCCGAGTGGGTTGACAACACGACCCAAAAGTTCTTCACCGACGGGTACTTCAAAAATACGTTTTGTTGTTTTAACGGTGTCGCCTTCTTTGATCAGTTCGCTATTTCCAAGCAAAATGACACCAACACTGTGTTCTTCTAAGTTAAAGACAAGCCCTTTAACGTGATGAGGAAACTCGAGGAGTTCACCCATCATGGCTTGTTGAAGACCATAGACAATGGCGATTCCATCCCCTACAGAGAGGACCTTACCGATGTTTTCGAGTTTGACATCCTGTTCATAGGATTCAATCTGTTTTTTTATGATTTCTGTCATTTCTTGGACTTTAATTTTTGACATGGGGTCACCGCCTTATATCGTTTGATAGAGTTCTTCAAGCTCACGTGCGATCGAGCGATCGAGTGCTTGACCTTGATATTCAACCTTTAATCCACCAATCAACTTCTTATCAACATGTAAATGCAGATGGACGCTATGATGAGGAAATGTCGGTTGAATCGCTTGAAGTAACGTATGTTCTTGTTCTTTGGTTAATGCTTTGGCTGAAAAGACATTGACATGTGCAATCTTGAGATGTGCACGTACAAGTTTATTCCATTGTGCAAAAATCTCAGTCAGAGCAATCATTTGGTTTTTTTGTGCAAGCATCTTGAGAAACGAACGAAAAATAGGATCGTAACCAAGATCATCAATTTTCAACTCTTTATCGTGCATATTCATCATCGGTGAATCCATCATATCGATCCATCCAGATGTGTCATGGAGGGCTTGTTTGAGGGATTCAAATTGATAATGGATCACATCGACTTTTTGATTTGCTTTTGCAAGTTCAAAAAGCGCCTTCGCATAATTCGAGGTGCGCATTATCGTGTGTTCTCCCGAATGATTTCATCGATTAAATCTTGATGAAGTGATTCATCAATTTCGCGTTTGACAATTTTTTCTGCTGCAGCAAATGCAATCGTCTTGATCGATTCTTTAATCGATTCATTGGCTTGCTCAATCTCGAATTGAATATCCTTTTCAGCTTGTTCAAGACGACGCTTCGCTTCCGCTTTCGCAGCATCGATCATCTGTTCTTGTTGTTCATATGCTTCTTGAGTTAATTTTTCTTTGAGAACACGTGTTTCTTCCTTCATCGCTTCATAATCCTTTGAAGCTTGTGCTTGAATTTGAATCGCGTGTTTACGTTCAGCTTCAGCGGATGTGATCGCTTCATGAATCATCTCTTGACGTTTCGCCAAAAATGATGTCACCTTTGACCAAAAAAAGCGCTTAACGACGAGCACGAGCACGAAGAATGCGATGAGATTAAGAAGCACAATATCGGGTCTTTGTAGGACTGAATTGAGTCCATCTTCAAGATTACTGACCAGTTCGTTAAATATTTCGTTTAAATTCACAACCATCAAATCCTATCTTATTTGGATGTAAGAATAAAGGCAATGATTAATCCATAAATACCAGTTGTTTCAGCAACCGCTTGAGTGATCAGTGTCGTCACTAAGATTTTACCTTGAGCTTCAGGTTGACGTCCAACAGCTTCAGCCGCTTTACTGGATGCAATACCTTGTCCAATACCTGTACCGAAACCTGTGAATACAGCGATACCAGCACCGATATAACCTAAACCTCTTGCATAAAATTCATTGGGTATGACATCTAACACACGGGGAATAAAACTTAATACATTGGATACAACATCAAATAATACGTTAAACATGTTCTTTTCTCCTTTAAATGTTCTTTATGTTATTGAAAATCTTCTTCTTTGACTTTCATTGAAGCAAATATAATGGTTAATAAAACGATAACGAGTGTTTGTATTGTACCAAATCCGATATCAAACACGAGATGGAAGGCTGGTGTGATAATGAAGATCGGAAGAGCGTCGTGTAGGGAAAGAGTGTAGATCTCGGTGG
>CALKAH010000184.1 GCA_937983315.1 uncultured Acholeplasmataceae bacterium
GCTCCTTTAAGGTAGACGACCGGAACATTGGCAAACGTTTCGACGTTATTGACGTTGGTGGGTTGACCCCATAAACCTTTCACTGCTGGAAAGGGGGGTTTTAATCGTGGCATCCCACGATATCCTTCAATCGATGCAATCAGTGCTGTTTCTTCACCACAGACGAAAGCACCTGCCCCTAGGCGAAGGTCAATATCAAAACTAAAATCAGTACCAAATAGATTTTTGCCGAGTAATTGATATTCTCTTGCTTGTTTGATCGCGTGCTTCAAGCGTTCGACTGCAACAGGATATTCAGCACGCACATAGATATAGCCTTGATTAGCACCAATCGCGTATCCACAGATTGCCATGGCTTCTAAGACAGAATGTGGATCGCCTTCAAGCACGGCTCGGTCCATGAATGCACCTGGATCGCCTTCATCGGCGTTACAGATGACATATTTTTGTTCAGATGGTGTATTGTGAGCAAATTGCCACTTCTTACCTGTTGAGAATCCACCACCACCACGTCCTCTTAAACCTGATTTGATCATTTCATCGATGGTTTCTTGAGGTGTCATGTTTTGAAGCACTTTAGCAAGTGCCATATAACCATCTTTTGCGATATACTCATTGATATCAAGAGGATTGATGTTTCCACAGTTTCTTAATGCAATGCGGCGTTGTTTGGCGTAAAACTTCAGCTGACTGATATTTTTGATCTGTTTTTTATCAATCGGGTCTTTGATCATCAAACGTTCAACAGGACGACCCTTGAGAAGATGTTCCTCACAAATAATCTCGACATCATCAAGTGTCACGTGCGAATAAAATGTTTCATCAGGATAGACGATAACGACGGGTCCTTTTTCACAAAGGCCAAAACAACCTGTAAGAACGAGCCCTACTTCATCACGCATCCCCATGTTTAATAAAACATTCTCGAATGTGTCTTTGATTTCTTTTGATGTTGAACTCATGCAACCTGTGCCACCACAGATTAAAACTTGATTACGTTCTAGCATAATCTCACCTAGCTCTTTCGATTCGCCAACAGATATTTTTGTATCGGTTGATGGTTGATTAAATGTGATTCAATGATTTCAGTAATCATTGGCTGTGTAATGGTGCAATAGACAAAGGATTGACCATTTTCATCGCTGATTTCTGCCATGGGTTCATACGCACACTCTCCCATGCACCCTACTTGTGTGACTGCAACATTGGTGATGTTTCGTGCTTCAATTTCTTTTAAGAATCCTTGCAGGATTTGTTTTGCTCCTGATGCAATCCCACATGTTCCCATGCCAACTTGAATACGATAACCACCTTTGATGTAACGTATGTTCATCTTCTTTAAGGCTTCATCTCTGAGTTTTTGTAAATCTTCTAGTGATTTCATCGTTTACCCTCTCACTTTATTGATTTCTTGATTAATATATTGGGTCATGGCATCCATGACTGAATAGGTAGATAATGTTTCTTGAAACATGGTTTTCATGTCACTAAGTATAAATTGATACGATTGTTCTTCTTTTTCATAAATAAAGGTGAAATCAGAAACATCTTGATGAATCGCAATCATCATGATCATCTCACCAAGATTACCGATGGCAGGCATATCGATGTGATGATGATGAAAGGTAACGTATAGATTTGTTCCTATTCCAGGTTTTGAATCAAGTTTGAACGTTCCTTCCGTTTGTTTTGCAACCATATCGATCATCGATAACCCTAAGCCAACTTTTCGTGTGGTTCGTGTTGTGAAATAAGGTGATGTTGCCTGCTCAAGTGTTTGTTCATCCATGCCACATCCATCATCAGATAAAGTCAATCTTAATTCATCGGATGTTTCATGTAAAGTCATACGAATATGCTTAGCTTGTGCACGGATAGCATTTTGTGTTAAGTCAAACAAATACATCGCCAGATCATCCATGTTTGATCACCTCAAAAAAGGATGTGATCGATAAAGATGGTAGTTCAATCATATGTTGTTCTGTTCTTTCATTGATCATTGTGATATCATGAGCATCCGAATTGTAAAAGATGGGGTACTCTTGGAGGTGATGCTTTATGATCAACTCTGAGTGAGGTTTCATCATTTCAATAGCATGAACAGAAGGATGAGGTAAGACGTCAATTCCACTCGACGATCTTCTGTCAAGATGAGCGAAAACAAGCAAATGATGGAAAGCACGAAGATGGTTGAGAAGTTCCAAAAGAGAAAGAGAAAGATTAGAAGATAAGTCATAAGGGATATGATCAATCACATGATCGTGGATATCCGTAATACCTTGTATCATCTCGTTCTTTCCATCCATCACTTGATGACTGCGATATCGTTCTAGAATACGATCAAAAGCAAGTGCTTCTTCAAGTGTTTCAAAATAGCATAATACATGATAATGATCAGCAAGCGATAGCTCAACACCGGGTACAAAAAGGATGTCATAACTTTGAGCAATCTCACTACAAATTTTTAGTTGAGCCATACTGTTATGATCAGTAATGGCGATGATGTCCAGTTTTTTAAGCATGGCCATATTGAAAATGTTATTAGGGGTCATTAAGACATCTGCATCAGGTGAAAGTATGGAGTGAATATGAAGATCATATGCGAATTTCATATGAGACCTCTTACAAGCAAATCACGAATAACTTCGTGCGTATGTAGATGCGTGGAAAGAAGACATATGTTCTCTTCATTAGCTTTATCAATCATGGATTGACTGACCATTCGATCTGCGGTAATAATGACGAGTGGACAATCGATCATCATCGCACATGCGATGGTATTATCGTGAGAAATAAGTGTCACTAATGCTGATTGATGATCAGCACTTTTAATTGCTGCAGATAATAGGTCTGTTGCATAGATTCCATGACATTCACGTGTGAGTGTGATCAGATCCGTATGAAGTGTATAGTCTGTGGTTAAGACATCTTTATTGATCATGGGTCTCACCTCGGTAAAAAACCAGATGAACATGTGTTCCCTCATGATCAGAGGTAATATTCATCAAGTCTGATGAACGCTTCATATTAGGTAAACCCATCCCTGCACCAAAACCATTGGCATGATCGAGTTCACTTGCGGTTGAATATCCTTCCATCATGGCAAGTTCTATATTAGGAATACCTGGACCATCATCATAAAAATCAAGAATGATGGCTTGATCCGTGATTTCAAAGGTTGCATAACCTCCAACCGAATGAATCACGATATTAATTTCAGCTTCATAGGATGCAGCACATACTCGCTTTTGAAATGACCATGGGACATTCATCGCTTTAAGTGTACGTTTGATATCAGATGAAGCTCTCCCCGCAAGATCGTAGTTGCGTGCGATGATTTGATATTCTTTTACCATTGCTGATTATAGATAATCCCTTTAATACCATCGGCATACATCATGCCACTCGTATTAAACATCGTGTGCTCAGTTGCAATCAACATAATCCCTAATTCTTTGGCAAGTTCGATGACTTTCAGTGAAGGAATTTTTCCTCGAACAAGGAGCACAACATCAATATCGAGCATTTCTGCTGTTCGAATCGATTGATTGGTGGTTAAACCTGTGATAAGTAGACATTCACTAAGCACGCGGTCATCTTTAACAGAATTTAAAACCATGAGTGCATCACTCATCAAATCCGCACAAAAAGCATAACTGATATCTTTATCATGAAATGTCTCTGGTGTATAAAGATGACATTGATATTTTTTGATGATGTCACTTAGTTTCATGGATGGTTGCTTTCATTTCTTTTAAGATTTGTTTAGCTTTTTGAACATTGGTATTGCCATGAATTTGATCATCAATCGAAAAGACAGGCGCTAAACCACATGCACCAATGCATCGTGTTGCACAAAGCGTAATTTCACCGTCTTTGGTGGTTTCTCCAGCTTTGATCTTTAATTCATCTTGCAAAGCTTCCATGACGTTTTGTGAACCACGTACATAACATGCTGTACCTAAACAGACACTAATCGTTTTTCTACCTTTTGGCGTCACTGAAAAATTGCCGTAAAAGGTGACGACTCCATTAATCTTTGCAATGCTTTCGTTAAGTTCTTTCGCAATGATCTTTTGGACTTCCAAAGGGATATGACCAAAAATATGCTGCGCATCGTGTAACGTCGGCATCAGTGGACCAGGATACTTCTTGTTTTTTTCTAGCTGCGCGTAAAAAAGAGCAAGCTTTTCACTTGTCAAAAAAGCGTGTGAATTCATGAGACTCTCCTCCAAATGTGCATCGTTTAATTCACCTTCATTATAACACTAAATTTTGATTTGAAAAGGGGTTGTCAAGTGTTTTGCATAATAGACGGTCATGATAACGTTTTCTCTTTGTCTTACAATTTTGCTATCCATTTATCTTTATCCAATATAACAAAAAAACATGTCAGTACAGGGGTACTGGCATGTCGGTTAGAAGTGGTTTTATAGTCTAGCCGCGTTTCAACGGTCAGTGAAATCCGCACCTTGACAGACTGAGCTCTCCTAATTATTTCTTACCTGCTGGTTTAGCGGGTTGGGGTTGTGGAGCTTTGGGAGCTGGTTTTGTTGGTTGTGGAGTTGGTTGTACAACTTTCTTTTCTGCCATATATGTCACCTCACTTTCGTCATATAATCTGCGATGTCGACATGGTTAACAGCTTATCAAGTAGGGTGAAATTCACGCGATCATAAGTGACGGAATAAACCTTGATTTGATCATTTCTGATACCATGTGATGAGCTTTTTATGTCGGGTTTTACCCCTCAGCCTCATTGTATCACTTTATCTTTTTTTGTCATCATTTTCGATGTCGATTGTGTGCTTTTTTAGAGAAAAAAAAAGACACGTGTTCATCCGTGTCTTGAATCAACATTTAAAACCATTTTTTTTGCTTAAAAAAGAAAATCATTGC
>CALKAH010000185.1 GCA_937983315.1 uncultured Acholeplasmataceae bacterium
TCGATGCAACACTTGTCCATGATCAACCGCTTACTTCATTAGAATTTAACGTCGGCGATGGGAACTTTGGTGATAATCTTGCAGCCAGAATGCTTCCTTCTGCAGCTGATTTTAAACTGAGAATGAATATTGCACAAAACTATCGTATGATCAACTATTATTTATTAACCGGTGGATTCAACCCGATGTTTAAATATGGTTCTCTTCGTGATAATCCATTCATTGCTATCACCGGGGAACGCCATGGTTATGCAGCCCCCATTCAACCCGATGGATCAACAAATTATACATACAATCGTCTATCGAAAACGACCAACATGTTATTACAATGTTCACCCTATATCGCAACGCAAAAACAGATGAAAGATCCGATAGCTATCGCATGGATGAGTGATCAATATATGACGACAGTTGTTGATGATCGTTATAAAGTCATCAATGAGGTCCAAAAACATCATGAAATGCATCGTAATAGCATCGTCTGGGATCAGGTGATTAAGCATCTTTTACTTCTAAACTATCAACCCGATTCAATCGATTTAGACCATAGTATCCCTAATCCAAAAAAACATCAGCTCTTAATTGTTCCACAAACCAAATACATGGCTCATGACATCCAAGTCAAACTCGTCGATTATTTGACCTCAGGTGGCAATCTTATCCTTGCTGGTGAATGTCCAACTCACGACACTGAAGGTCATGTAGACTTAACACTCATGAACGCTTTGGGTATAGAAGTGATGCCTATCCTTTATGATTGGGACGTTCCATTTTTGATGTTGCGTAGTGAAGAACCCATCAAAAATGCTCATCATTTTCGATCATATTATGCTCAACCCATCAAGACAAAACATCAAGCACTTTTCACCCTTATGCAAACAGAGGAAAAGGTTGGTATGATCAGTGATCAAGCCATAGTGATTACTTCAGCTTATCCCGGTCACGTTGAAATCACCAAGCAATGGATGGATCATTTTCATCTCAACCCTTTATTCAAGATGAGCCCACATCAAGGCCACTTAATTGGTCTTGTTCAAGGTGATGAACACCCTCATTTTATTCATCTTATTAACCTTGATCATATCGATCAATCTGTCCAATTGAGTTTTAAAGATATGGCTTTATTTGGCGGACGAACACTTCATATCACGGCACAAGATGCGATCATGTTTCCACTTGAGCTTGATCTCCCACAAGGTCGCCTGATCGATTCAACTGCTGAACTCATTGATATTAAATGGGATGCTTTAACCTTTCGTCTCACTCAACCAGAAGATGTTATACATCTGATCACATCTCGCAAGATACGTCCATCCTCTGAATTCAGCATCAAACAAGAGGGCCATCATATAACGATTATATCGAATGATCATGCAAAGCTTCATAAGACATTAACTTTATGGTTTGAATAGTGCCGAAAGGCACTTTTTTTATGCTGCTAGATAACAAAAAGAATGCAACAAAAAAGAGGCAATGAGCCCCTATGTATTCCGTGGTACAAGTTTAACAGGAACGATTCGTTCTTGAGGTACCTCTTGGCCTGCAAGAATCGCAAGCATATCTTTAGCGACCGAGATTCCCCATGACTCATAATTAATTCCAATGGTCGACAATCCTCCACAAATATATTGTGAGACATCAACATCATCAAAACCGATCACACTGATATCATCTGGAATTTTTTTACCAAGCTTCATGAGTCCTTTAATTAAACCGATAGCCATTTCATCGTTGGCACAAAATACACCATCAAACGGAATATTGCCATCAAGTTTATCAATGATATCTAAACCACTTTTTTCAGTAAAGTCTCCAAAATAAACGAGTTGATCCATCCCATAACTATCGATGACGTTGAGATAACCTTGAAAACGTTGCATGTCTTCATGACTGCCTAAAATGCCAGAGAGATATGCAATCTTTTTCCGACCTTGATTGATGAGATGTTGTGTGGCAATCTTAGCACCTTCAAAAGAATTTAGCACATGCGTATAGACACCTGTTCCTCCAGGATGTTCACGGTCAAGTAAGATCGTCGGGATATTCAGGTTTTGTGCAATTTTAATCACTTTATCTTCGACAGCTGGACATAAAATGATGGCAGCATCAATTTGCCGTTCAGTAATCATTTTTTTGGCATTTTTAGAAAATGAAATGATCAGATTATAATCACTACCATCTAAACCGGTTGCAATCCCATCATAAATCTTATGGTGAACAGGACCACCAAACCCAGAAACAAAAAACCCAATATTCATCGTTTTACGATTTTTTAGATTTCTTGCTGCAGCATTGGGATAGTACTTGAGTTTTTTTGCAACACTCCATATTTTGTCTTTTGTTTTTTGAGGAATATTCCCAGTATCATTTAACGCATACGATACCGTTGAAATGCTATAGCCTGAAGCTTTTGCAACATCTTTGATAGTAACCATGCCATCACACTCCTTATAATCATGTTCATCATCGCATAAATCGATGGATAATTCAAGCCATTTCAGTGAAACATATCGAACTAATTCGTTTCACTGACTTTTTCAATACCAATCCGACTCAAACCCTGTTGAACGGCTGTGTTTTGCATAAAGTACTCCCAAATGATCTCATCAAAATAATTAGCTAGCATCAATAGAGTTATTCCTTTATCAATACCGATGACATCTTGAGCAATCCAAACGGGATTTCGATCAAAATTATATGCATCTTTATAGCCATATTGTCCCTTAAGTCCACCTATCGTTTCGAAATTTAAAATGGCTCCTTTAACAAATTCTGGTGTAAAGACAACACTTCCCAAGGCTCCTGCAGGTGCAATTGTACCATCATTTCGATGAGCATCATCAGTATATCCTGAGGGTTTTGATCCATAATAACCGCTATAACCAAGTGGACCATCCGATGCGGTCATTCCCCATGAATTTGCATGGAATGTTTGATAAGTTGAACTCATATCAATAGCATATTGCCGATTAGCAATCGTTGCATGGACACTATTGTCGAACCAATTGACACCTTGTTCATCTTCCGTGTCTCGAAAATCGATAAAAGCATGAGAAAACTGGTAGGTAAATAAACTACCGAACCAACTCGAGATAAATGTTTCTCCTCCTCCGTAACTAGCTCGTCTTCGAATAAACGTATTGTAGACGGATTGATCGGTACGATAATCTTCATTGGGTGCTCCAGCACCTAATACGTATAAAATTAATTGTTCGCCATAAAAATCCCAGTGTCCTGCAAAACCACTTTCGGGACGATACCCCATATAAAACATGTTTCGCCCTTTATCTAAATACCATGTCCAATCAATTCGTTCGTAGAGTTCCATGGCTTTTGTTTTCACAGCACCACCAAAATATTCTCCGGCAGTGATTGCTCCGGCAATGAAAAGAGCAGTATCAATGATGGACACTTCACTATTTCCGGAGCGTTCACCTGTTGATTTTTCAACGAAATGATAGAAGAATCCGTGATAATGATCCATGTTAAGAAATGTATCTAATGTCTTTTCTGCTCGCACTCTTCCCTCTTCTTCAGTAATCCAATCATACTCGATTCCCACCGGAAGACCTGCAAGTCCAAAACCGACGCTTGCGATACTTGATAGGGATACATTGGATGGATAGCGATCATTAATCAATCCATAACCAGGACTTGTTTCATCACTATTTGCTTGTTCATAGAAAAACATGAAACTAGCTTCCATTTCTTCAAGCATGGCAAGTTCTGCTTCATCATAGGTACGCGATGGGGTAGGTTCTTCCGTTTGTTCTTGAGGTTTGCATCCAACAAGAATAAACAATAACAAGCATAATATCATGATTTTCTTCATCTTATTCTCCTGTAATTCCTGATCGGTCGACACTTTCGACAAACCATTTTTGTAAACCAAAGTATAGTAATAACAATGGGAGGAGATCGGAAGAGCACACGTCTGAACTCCAGTCACCGAATACGA
>CALKAH010000186.1 GCA_937983315.1 uncultured Acholeplasmataceae bacterium
AATTCTCATGGTTTTTGATGATGGCTTCACATGATGGACAAACATGAAATAGGTGATGTGTTTGAGGATGATGAAATTCCATCATATCATGTGAACAAAGTGGACAGATCATGCGTATTTTTTGATCGTTTCAAAAGATTCTTCTAAAATGATGCGTAACTCATCAAGGTCGATATCCGACAATTTTTGAACATATAAACAGCCCACACCTTTGGTGTGTTTTCCTAAACGGTCAAATACTTTTCGATTGACTTCAATCGATAGATAAATGGTCAGAGCATTTTTTCTCGCAGCAAATCCGAGTTGAAAAAAGTCGACCTCACGTCCTGATGCATATGTTAAATGTGCATGACCAAAACCGATCATACTCGGTCCCCACATCACAGGTTTTTCCTGTGTAATGTCTTGCATCATCGAAATCAGAATGCGTGCATCTTCTTTCTTTGATGGAGCAAGTGTTTCAAGATATTGATTGACATCGATATCCGTAGGTTTCGTCTTAATATCTGCCATAAAATCCCCCCTATTAGAACAGAATAAGTATCACATGATAAATGATCGGCACGAGCAGTGCAGGTAACATGTTTGCAACTTTGATGCGCTTGAGTTCCATAAAGTTAATACCGATTCCGATTAATAAAATATTACCAATCATGGATAATGAACGAATAATTTCAGGTGTCATGAGATCCGCACCAAACATCGCAAGTATCGTGATCGCTCCTTGATAAATCAGTACACTGATGGCTGAAAAAATAACGCCAATACCGAGAACAGAAGCCAAAATCATCGCAGTCACAAAGTCAAGGGCACTCTTAATGAGAAGTGTCGTCATATCACCATAAATACCATCTTGAATTGAACCTACAATCGCCATTGCACCGACACAAAAGATCAGTGTTGCAGCAATAAATCCCTTTGCTAAAGGTGGAAGGTTATATTTCTTTTCGATACCTTCAGCCCATGTGTTTAAGCGACCTTCAATGTCAATCCATTCACCAATCATGACACCGATGACCAATGATACGATGATTAATAAATCATCAGATGTTAAAAGATCACCATTTTGAATGGTGAAAAAATCTTTTAAAAACCATCCAAGAGATAATGCAGCTAATCCCAAACCTAGAGAAACCATAACACCTTTTTGTATGCGTTCGGGTAATCCTTTTTTGAAGATGACACCAAGCAGTGTCGCGATGATAATGGCTGCTGCGTTAATTAAAGTTCCCATAAACACCTCAATGATGACTCAATACTTTCATTATAAAGCAAAAAGTGGAAAAATAAAGAAACATACCCAACAAAAAAGGTTGACAGGTGTCAACCTCATTTACCAGGGAAGAGGGTTATCTTTAAGTTCATTTTCATATAACTCAACCATTTTCTTTTTCATCTCTGGATCAAGCTTGAATTGTGCGTGCCTGATGTGATCATCAAGTTGATCGATATGTCGCATACCAGGGATCACTGCGGTCACTTGTGGAAATGAAAGAATAAATGCAATCGCATACTTGGTTAAATCCTCAGCACGTGTGATCTTCTTGAGTTTTGTAACAAGTTCAGCACGTCGTTTAATCGTTTCATCATCCCAACGCATCCGAATACCATCAAATTCTGAGAATTCATCGTATTTTCCGGTTAACCAACCCGAATCAAGGGGCACTTTTGCAATAATCGATATACCTTTCTTTTTCGCACGATTGAATAATTTTGATACATCCTGAAAGAAAATATTGAATAATATTTCTATGATATCAACGTCGAGATGATTAAGTACTGTTTCCATTTCTTCATACGTATCAATCGATACGCCAAAGGACTTAATGAGTCCTTCTTCTTTGAGCTTTTTAAGTTCTTGTACATGAAGTGTTTTACCTTCGAGGATATCAAATCCAGGATTATGCAAGACGACACTATCCAGATACTCGGTTTGTAGACGTTCTAAGCTATCGGTGACTTGTTTACGTAATGAAAAGACTGAAAAATCAGTTTCTCCATCCGCAGTATGACCAAATTTAGTGTTAATCACAACATCTTCACGGTGATCTTTCGTCGCCATACCAATAATGGATTCACTCATGCCTGATGCATAACCAGGTGCAGTATCAAAAAAATTGATGCCAGAACTTATCGCATGCTTGACCATTTCCACGCCATCTTCGATGGACATATACCCCCAAAACTCTGTATTACCGAGTTGCCATGCACCAAAACCTAGGCGATTGATTTTTTTTCCTGTTTTCGCATATTCGACTTTTACCATAAAAACCTCCGTCGTCACTCTCTATTTTATCATGATTTTTCGAACTCACCCCAAAAGAATATGCGTTTATGATACAATACATGCGAGGTGTTACCATGAAAATGATCAAACGATCACTCCCCATCCCTACCAGTCAAAGCGAAAGAACATTAAGAATTCTACTTCCTAGTGATTATGAAAATAGCAAAGAATTCTATCGTGTGATGTATCTGCATGATGGACAAAACCTATTTGAGGATGAAACATCGTATTCAGGCCATGCGTGGCACATTGAAGAATCATTAGGACGACTTGGATGTGATGATATGATTGTCGTAGGGATCGATAATTCGGATTTACGTCTATTTGAATACTCACCCTGGCCTTGTATTCCCGAAGTGAAACGTCAGTTTGGAATTGAAATCGGCGGGTTAGGTGATGTTTATGCACGATGGGTTGTTGAACAGCTCAAACCCTATATCGATCATGAGTTTCGCACACTTACTGATGACAAACATACATGGATTGGTGGAAGTTCAATGGGTGCCTATATTTCTGCATATATTGCAACCACCTATCCTAAAGTCTTTAAACATGTGGGTATCTTCTCACTTGCATCCTGGTTTAATGAAGAAGCATTTCTGAGTCATCTTGATTCACTATCAATCGATACCAATCAAACATTCTTCATTTCAGTAGGGCGTAAGGAATCTTCACTGATTGACGATGCTGAAAATCAAGCTTATATTAAAAACAGCCACCATTTTTTCAAACTCCTTCAACGTCATGGTGTAGAACATATCACATATATCGAAACCGATGATGGACACCATGAACTTGCATGGCGAAAAGTCTTTCCAGATTGGTTAACATTCACGAGAAAAAAACACATCGGCTGATGTGTTTTTATCTTATAACCAAGCAAGTACTTTTTGTATATACTGATCCCAAAATGCCCAATCGTGAACCCCTGGAGATTCAACATAGGTATGGT
>CALKAH010000187.1 GCA_937983315.1 uncultured Acholeplasmataceae bacterium
GGGAAAGAATAAGGACGATATCGTCTTTATTCATGATGAGTTTGCTACCTTGAATAGTGAGTGGATTATGACCATCAAGTTGAATTAAATCCATGAATTGACGGATGTTAAAAAGAGCGGCTTCTGGAACGAAGTATGCATCATTACGTCTATTTTGATTGACATCACGATACGAACCATTGCCCTGCGAAAAATAGGCAGGTTCCACATAGTAATTGTTGTATTCACGTTCCATGTCACCATGGATTCTGGAATAAATATGGTAAATAATATCTTGTTCCTTACCCTTAAAGACTAAAGGGTATCCACCGCGAAGGAAATTATCCAAAAAGCTTTGTTTCATGTATGCATCAAAAAGAGGATAGTTCGTCTTTAATGTCATGGGTTTGGTGATCTCTTCAATCAACTTCGTAGCTTTTTCATCATAGGCTTCAAAGACAGGATAGGTCAACGTCTTTTCAAGTTGATGGAGTTCATCAAGATGATTGACTTGACCAAAAATCGTATAAAACGCATACTGATCCTTAAGGTCAAGTTCTTTTGCACTATACGCACTCATGAGTTGGTTAACTGTCACTTGTTCTTCTTTTAATAGATTGGAAAGTGATTGTTTTTCAAATCCTTTCGCTTCACGAAGCGATGTGTCTTGCGCAAAGACTAAACCCGGATCATAAATGACATCTAGTTTTTCATTATATTGATCGATCGAACCATAAAAGTGACCCGCTTCGACGCCTTCTACTTCAGCGGTATCTTCTGTTGTTGAACGATTTTTTAAGAGTGGCATCTTGCGCTCTTGATTGAACACATCAAACCAAGCAACTGCAAGATTGCTCATGTTTTTAATCATGAATTGATTGGTACCAAAGGGCCACATGGTCGCGAGACCATCAATGATCTCTAGATGAATGGGTTTTTTGGTTTTATTGACTAAAGTAACTTTTCGAATCAATCCAGGAAAATGATCTTCGACAACATTGAAATACTTTACATGAATTTCAAGATCACCTAAATCTTCAACAAGGCCGATCGCATTCATTTCTAAAAACATCTTTCGTGGGTGTTTTGATGTCGATGCAAAAGGTTCAAAAACCTGACCATTATATTTAATAAATGTCCGAAATCCATCGATTTCTGTCCGGCGATACGCCATATTGGCAGGTGAAAAATCAAGCATCGCATGGTCTTTTGACTCTAAACCAAAGCTTGCTATGAGTTGTCCACGATTGACATAGTAAACCCACATGGGTATACCGTATTTCCCAGCAACGCCGGGTAAAAAGGAAGCGAACGGTTTCTTCTGATCATATTGATCAATCCAAAAACGTCCCTTTTCAAAGGAGTAAGATGACATGTGATGTTATCCTTTCTGTAAGTTTGTAATCGTTTGTGATTGGTAGACACGCACGTAATCTATTTCCATGCGCTGTGGGAAGATGGTATCATCGACACCTTGTGCACCACCCCAGTTTCCACCCACTGCAATGTTCAATAAAAGATGGAAACGAGCATCAAACGGCCACTGTCCAAAGGTTGGACATGAGACCTGACGTGATGGGAAGAATGTAAAATAATTCATATCATCAATCATAAAATAAATACGATCGGGTAACCATTCAATACTGTACTTATGGAATGCAGTTGATGCGGTATCAATGATGCGTGAACCTGAACGTTGTGTCCCTAATTGATGATTCAAAAACTTCGTATGGATTGATCCATGGATCTTATTTTGGTCATAACCAACGTGTTCCATGATATCAATTTCACCACTGTTTGGCCATCCACCATAACGCCAATCGGTAGGTAGCATCCAAATCGCAGGCCATGTTCCACGACCTGTGGGCAGTTTTGCCATCACTTCGATTTTACCGTAGAGCCAATCACCTTTATTTTTGCTGATGACTCGAGCAGACGTGTAATCACGTCCAATATAGGTCTCTTTTCGCGCTTCAATGATCATTTTTCCATCTTCGTTCCACGAATTGAGATCTTCTGTGTAATATTGAAGTTCGTTGTTTCCCCAACCTGAACCCCCTAAATCATAGCCCCATTTGGTTTTATCGATTTCACCATCGACATCAAATTCATCGGACCAAACAAGAGCATAATCATCGATACTTTCGGGATCATACTCATAACCTGCGGCTTTACAATTTGAATAATCGGTTTCTTCAGGTGGTGTTGGTTCAGCTTCCTTGCACGATACAAGGGTTAAACCAAGTAAAACAATAAACATTATGATGCTTAATTTCTTCATGTTATTCTCCAGTCATACCAGTACGTTCAATACCTTCAATAAACTTGCGTTGTGCAGCAATGTACATGATCAAAAGCGGTAAAATCGATAAGAACGTTGCTGCCATCTTATAAGCTTCATTTAAGCGTGCTTGACCGCCTTGTCCAGGGATCACACCTGCCATGTCTTCAAATTGGGAATCAAAGGAACCAAGACGCATGGTAATCAATGGGTTCTTATCCCAGAAATAAATTTGTGAGGAATACACATCATTCCAGTTCCATACGAATGAGAATAGGAAAACCGTGATGATGATGGGAATGACTAACTTCATATAAATATGCCAGAACACTTGCGCTGAGGTTGCACCATCAATACGTGCTGCTTCATCGAGTGAAATAGGAATCATCTTAAAGAAGTTAAAGAAAATCAAAATCAAAATGGCTGAATTAATACCCTGACCTAAGAATGCTAAAACAGTTTGTGGGAAGAGTGTATTAAATAAACGTGGTTTGAAGATGCTTTCTAAGAATGTTCCTGAGATCGCATTATAGAAGGGAAGCCAAATGCTATCTTGTAAGTCAAAGAATAACATGACTCTTGGAATGGATACCATAGGAAGAGGGATAACAAATGACAATAAAACCATGGCAAACCAGAACTTCTTACCCTTAAATTCATAACGTGCAAATGCAAAACCTGTCAAAGCTGCAATGGCGGTCTGAATGATCGCCAATATAGACGTATTCTTCAGTGATTTCCATAGATTACCACCATCTTTGAAGATACCCAATAAGGCTTGTATAACCCCCTCAGAAAACGATGCTAAGGATGGAGGTAGGAGTTGTAAGACACGATTTGCAACCACATAGTTGGCAAAATTGAGTTTTGTTGGAATCCAACCTACTTCAGGATTGATGAGATCGCTTTGTGTTAAAAATGACATGGAGATCATGCGAAGAAGGGGATATAAGAAGATATAGCTGACACCGATCAATAGTGCATAAACCACAATTTGACCAATCAAGCCACTTGTTGCTTTATGGCCGACAAATATTTTCTTGATTTTTGTCAAGTTAAGCTTGCTTGTCATCAGCGCTGACCTCCTTCTTCTTCAGTTTATCTTTGACTTTATCCTTGAGTTGATTAAACTTATCTTTCACAAGCTCACCCAGTGATTTTTGATTGCGTTGCTCTTGAAGTTTAATCATCTTTAAGCGCATCCGTTCTTTACGTTCACGTAGTGATT
>CALKAH010000188.1 GCA_937983315.1 uncultured Acholeplasmataceae bacterium
AGATCGTATTCGGTGACTGGAGTTCAGACGTGTGCTCTTCCGATCTGTATGTTATGTGGGATTATTCGGTCATTATCGATGTCGACTAAACGTTTACATCATGAATTGATTGACAAAACACGATCAATAAGGTAATCTTATAGAGGTATATGGCCAGAATTCTTTCTATGCTAGGCCATTTTTATTTGTAAAGGGGTTCAAGAATGATTACAGTATCAAAATTAAGTTTAATCTTTTCTGACAAAAAAATATTCGAAGATGTCAATCTTAAGTTTCTTCCGGGAAACTGTTATGGTGTCATCGGTGCGAATGGTGCAGGAAAATCCACGTTTTTAAAAGTACTTGCAGGTGAAAAAGAACCAACATCAGGTGAAGTGATCATCGAAAAAAATAAGCGTCTTGCTGTATTAAGCCAAAACCAAAACGCTTTTGATACATATACAGCGTTAGAGACTGTCTATATGGGTCACCGAGCTTTATTTGATGTGATGCAAAAAAGAGAGATCATTTATCAAAAAGAAACCATCACCGATGAAGAAGGGTATGAACTTTCTCATTTGGAGGCTGTTTTTGCTGAATTAAATGGTTGGGATGCCGAATCTGATGCCGAAAAGTTATTGAACGGACTCAATGTTCCTCAAAGTGATTTCAATAAAAAGATGAGTGACATCTTACCTAAAAATAAAGTTAAAATATTACTCGCACAGGCACTCTTTGGTAATCCTGATATCCTGCTTCTTGATGAACCCACCAATAATCTCGACTTTGAAGCGATCGCGTGGCTTGAAAACTTCTTGATTGATTACCAAAATACAGTTATTACTGTATCTCATGACCGTCACTTCTTAAATAATGTATGCACACACATGGTTGATATCGACTACTTCCAAGCCAAGCTCTATACAGGAAATTATGATTTCTGGATGGAATCCTCACAACTTGTCCAAAAATTAATGGCGGATAAAAACAAGAAAAAGGAAGAACGCATTCAAGAACTTAAGGCGTTCATCGCAAGATTTAGTGCAAACTTATCAAAATCATCTCAAGCAACATCAAGAAAAAAATCACTTGAAAAGATTCAACTCGATGAAATCATTCCATCATCACGCAAGTATCCCTTTATTGGATTTGAAATTGATAAGCAGTTAGGAAAAGATGTTTTAGAAGTTGAGAACTTAAGTGCTTCACTTGATGGTCAAAAGCTTTTTGAAAACGTATCGTTTACAATCAGTCGTGGAGAGAAGGTTGCATTATTAGGGGATAATGATCTTGCTAAAACAGCACTCCTTAAAATTCTTGCTGGTGAAATTAAACCTGACACTGGAACGATTAAATGGGGTCAAACCGTCACGAAATCATATTTCCCAAGTGATAACGAATCTTATTTTGCTGGAAAAGAACTCAATTTAATTGAATGGCTAAGACAATATTCTAAAGAGCCTGCCGAATCTTATATTCGAGGATTTCTTGGACGTATGTTGTTTAGTGGCGATCAACCACTCAAGTCTGTGAAGTACTTATCAGGTGGAGAGAAGATGCGCTGTATGTATGCTAAACTGATGTTATCACAAGCAAATACACTCCTCATTGACTCACCGACCATCCACTTGGATCTAGAAGCGATTCAAGCTGTTAACAAAGGACTTGAAGAGTACAAAGGAGCTT
>CALKAH010000189.1 GCA_937983315.1 uncultured Acholeplasmataceae bacterium
GATCGTATTCGGTGACTGGAGTTCAGACGTGTGCTCTTCCGATCTTTTCATTTCACGCATCTCTTGTTTAAGAGATGAGATTTCTTCTTTTTGTTGATGGATGGCTGATTGATGTTCGAGTTCATGGACAATCTTTGATGTGATATCTTGAAGAGTGCCATAGAATGCCATGACTTCATCTAAATAGGTATCAATACGTGAATTGATGAAAAACCAATGAATCTCTTGATTGATTCGCACACGGTAGCGACAAATAAACGGCTTTTTATCGTGAATAGCCTGATTGAATAATGTTTCAAACATCAATAGATCATCGTCTAAAACACCATAAAAAAGACCCTGTTGATGGAGATCATCGGTTAATTGTAGATTGAAGATAGTTAATATTTCTGGTGATAATATCCAACGCTTTTCTTTGACATGATAGGACCAATAACCAAGTTTTACATCATCTTTAGCTGATTGGTCTTTGGTTGGATGATTGAAGCGAAGATCTTCAAACACATCAAACACCTAACTTTCTACATCCATTATATCATGATTCCAACCAACACCAATCGACAGATCAAAAAGTTCAAAGAAACAACGATGTCGATGAAAAAGATGACGAAATCATCACTTTTCATGTATAATAATTTCAAAGGTCTATCGTATACTCCTTCGTTTTTATGATGGAATAACGACAGGTGATGGTTCATGAGAAGCTACATGTGGAAATTAGCGATAGCATTTGTTGTTTCATACGCCCTCTTGGTTGTGGTCGTTGTTTTTGCATATACATCCATCTCATCAAATTTTATTGTCAGACAAGCGAAAGCTAACTTAATTCAACATGGTGATGTTATTGCTGAAAGATTTGATGCACAACTCACCTTTGATTATGTCAAAATGTCAGATTTAGTTGATCAATATGAAGCATCATCACCCGATGCTGCAGTTGCATTAAATGGTGATGCTCTCTCAATCTCTGTTTTAAATGATACCTACCAAGGATTTGGAAGACTTGACGATCGAACACTCACTATCGGACTAGACACCTATACGTATGATGACAGTTTTGGTTTCTTTGACATTCATCAACGTGTGGCTATTTACAGTTTTAATGAAGCCTTTGGTTCTGGACCAGAAGAACCCTATGTTTTTCTCTTAGTTGATGATATTTTAGGTTATTTTGCTGCAGACTCCTACATTGAGACGATTATGGCCGAGTATGAAGGTTTCACACATTTTGGTTTGATGACTGCTGATAACCGTATTGCCTATGCATCCTTTGATACCGGTCAATACCGTTATTTTTATGATTACCTGCGTACTTATAATGTCAGTGAGTCGTTGATCAATGACATGAAAGACACAGCAAGTGAACATCAATCTAATGTCTTCCAGGCAAACTTTGTGAATGAAGCATCTTTGATCACGTTGAATGCAATAGATAACATCCATTCCAATAAATATTTTTATATCGTCATGTCTTTTAATGAGCAAGATGTCATTGGTTCGATGTCGTATTTAACGAATATTTTGTGGGCCCTTTTCTTTGTGATCTTTATTTTATTTGCGAGTGCACTGCTCGTTCTATTTAAAATCTTGGAAACCAAGATGCATGACATTGAAAATGCTAAAGTCACCCATTACTATGCAAAACCTTATTTGGTTCGCATCAATAAACGCGGCAAAATTAAGTCATACAATCAGAGCTTTAAAAAGCTCCTTGGTGATTATGATATCTATGATGAAATCAAAGATTTTGAAATCAAGAAAGAATTCGACCTAGAAGCGATTGAAGATATCATCCATCGTCAACGTGCATTTACTGCCATTTTTGAACTTGGGCTTCAACGTCTTGTCTACATACGTTTTATTCCGATTAAAACAACAGGAGGTTACCTCTTGGTTGGTGATGATATCACGAGTATTGAAGGTCGTTTTGATGAATATCGAAACATGGCTTTATACAATAAGGTCACCCATTTACCAAATCTGAACAGTTTAAAACAAGATTTACAGGCGTTCTTTATGAACCCAGATGAACTAAAAAACCCGAATGCTTTGGTTGCTATCGACATTGTATCATTCTCAAAAATCAACGTTTTGCTTGGTGAAAAGTCGGGGGACCGCTTTTTAATCATCATTTCTGAACTCATCGATGAATCTCTTGAAGGTTATCCAGCAACATTGTATAATCCTGGCGTTGATAATTTCGTTATCTTCTTTAGAAACATCGAAAATTACCAATGGGTCACACGTTGGATCAATAAAGTATTGAGTATCTTTGAAAAACCAATCACCATAGATAAGAACTTTATTAATATTGACGTTAAAATCGGTGTATTTAATATCGAAGCTGAACGCTATGAAATTTTAAATGCCGATGTCGCTTACGATAATATGCTTCTTGCATTAAACCATGCAAAAGAATCTTCACAACATAAGAGCTTCGTTTACGATGTGTCCTTATCGTTGATCGCATCACGTGAACAGCGCATGGAAGCTGATTTGGCAAATGCGATCAAAAACCAAGAATTCTACATGGTTCTTCAACCCAAGTACAATAACCAAGAAGAACGCATCATTGGATTTGAAGCTTTGATTCGTTGGAATAATCCCAAGTATGCATCAGAATCCCCCCTCAAATTCATTCAAATGGCTGAACGGAATAATATGATCATCGATATTGGTCGTATCGCACTTCATGAAACCTTCCAAATTGCAAAAGAACTTGAACCTTATAACACGCACATCTCACTTAACATTTCACCTGTTCAGTTACTTCAAGCAGGTTTCGTCAATGAAATTGTTTCAGTTTTTGAGCAATATGAACTCAAAAAACATAGCATTTCATTGGAAATCACCGAAACATTCTTGATTGGATCATTCGATTTAGTCATCAACAAACTGAAACTCCTCCAAAAATATGGCTTCGATATCCATCTTGACGATTTTGGTTCAGGTTATTCATCCTTGCAGTACTTAAAAGATTTGCCGATCAATACGATTAAAATAGACCGTGCCTTTGTCATCAACATTGAAACCGATGCCCACTCGCGTGCGATCGTCAATATGATTGCATCACTCGCTAAAAATATTGGACTCGAAGTCGTGACAGAAGGTATTGAAAATGATAAACAAAACCAATTGGTCTATCGTGCGGGATGTAACATTATCCAAGGATATTTAATTTCACCCCCTGTTGTTAAATCAGAAGCGATCAGATTGATACGTGAATTCAATATTGACCATACACGATCAGTTGAACTTGTGAAGATGAAGAAGGAGATCAAACGATGAATTTCATGCGCATTTATCAGGTTAGCGATCAAGCAACCATCATCTTATCGATACTCGCGATACTCGTGATGCTCGGGGCGATCTTTTTCCTTGCTCGGTCCTATTTCAAAGAACGTGCTCGCATCCAAGAGGAAAAAGCTTTCCTCATTGAAGGTGTCTTGACAAAAGCAGAAATGACTTCAATCATTACCTCGCATATTGCACGTATGGGGAAAGATGGTCAATTTTCATTGATCTACATGGATTTAGATAAGTTTTCTGATTTCATCAATGCCTTTGGTGCAACAGAAGCTGAGAAAATATTAGAGAAAATCGTTAAAAATATTGAACTCGCACTACCCAAAGGCGTGAAGTTATCACGTTTACAAAACGATGAGTTTTTGATTTTTCTATCGATGGACTATGATCGAACAGAGGCTGTTGACTTAGCCAATAAAATCAAGCAGTCCATGGCACGCCCGATTAAGTTATTTGGTGATACCACCATTAATGCAACCGCATCGATTGCTGTCGCGTTCTATCCCATCCATGGAGCTACACTGAAAGATTTATTTAACTCATTGAAACTTGCGACATATTTGATTAAGAAAAATGGTGGGAATAATATTCGCGTCTACTCCGATGAAATGAATACTGAAGGCGGTGAACACGTTGAATACTACTACCAGATTAAACACGCCATTCAACATAAAGAGTTCCAACTTTTCTATCATCCTATGATCGATGTCAAATCAAATGATATCTACGGTGTGGAATCACTGATTCGTTGGAATCACCCTGAACATGGGCTCCTCTCACCGTTTAAGTTTTTAGGCATCATGGAACAATCAGGTGATATTAACTGGATTGGACTATGGGGGTTGGAAACCGTCATCAAGACTTTCCAGGAACTGAAACAAGAGTTCCCCAAAAAAGACATCAAGTTTTCGATCAACCTATCACCTAAGCAGTTGATGAATGAAACATTACCGATGGATTTCCAAAAGCTATTAAAAAAGTATCGCATGAACGCAGAAAGCATCATCCTTGAAGTCATCGAATTTGCTGTATTTGACAAGCCGATGCAAATCCATAAAACATTAGCAGATTTGAAGAAGATGGGATTTCAAATTGCAATTGATGGTTTCGGACTTGACTTCTCAACCTTATCTCGCGCACAAGCTTTAGATATTGATATCATTAAACTCGATAACGAATTCTTAAAAGAAGAAGAATCGTATATGAAAGCCAAGTTCGCGCAGCTTCTTGTTGATTTTGCTGAAAAAAACAATTACACCGTCATCTGCGAAGCGATTGAAAATAAACCGATGCTCGATGAAGCTAAGAAGTATAACATTCACATTATGCAAGGTTTCTACTTCACGAAACCACTCTCCGCAGAAGCTTTAAGAGGATATATCGGAACCGAGTCTTGGAAAGACGTCGATAAGTAAAAACGTATTTCAAATATCATTCTATCAAAACAATGGACGACACAATCATGTGTTGTCCTTTTTTAAACTTAAGAAATAAATGCATAATTTTGAATAATCATTGAATGGATAAACAAATATATTTCTTTATTCTTAAGCAAAATGGCGAACTATGAACTTTGTAAGGTTTTGTAATAAAAATGAAAGAAACGCAAGAAAGAATTGATAATTTTGTGTGTTTTACTCGTAATTGTCGATGATATAATGCGAGTGTAATCATGAAGGTGAAGTGATCTTGAATGAAATTGTCAACCGTTCTTAAGACAAAAAAGCAAATGAAAGCTAAGCGCATTCAAACACTGATGCTCTCAGTCAGTGGGGTTCTTTCGCTGTTGTTTGTATTGATTACATTTTATGGACAACAAGCAGGAAACTTTGTCATGTCGGTCGATTATGATTCCTACAAACGTGGTATCGTGCTCTCCAATGATGAGACCTTTCAAGAATCACAAGCAAGACTGATGACTGATCCCGTCTATGGGGCAAGAGATATGACCTACTCGTGGTTAAAGGTTGAAGAAGTCGTCTTAACTGAAGGAAATTATACAGATCCGGATTACGACTATGTTGCCTATACGTTTTATCTCAAAAATAATGGATTAGAAACAGTCGACATCATTTACCACATCAGAATCACTGACTCCTACAAAAAGATGGAAGATGCAATTCGAGTTCTCGTCATTGAAGACGACATCCAAACCATCTATCAGAAACCTGATTATAACGATGGACATGGTGTACCTGTCAGTTACACGACGGAGTTACAACAAACGACTAAGTTTCTCTCAGATACCATCGTCACTCGACAACGATTCTTCAATTTTCAACCAGGAATGATGCGAAAATACAGTGTGATCATGTGGATTGAAGGAACAGACCCTGATACAAATGATGAGATTTTAGGTGGCATGATTAAACTTCAAATGAATTTCTCTATTGAAGGTGATGAATGATGTCATTTAGATTAACCTCACTGAAATTAACGCTTTCCATTCTTGGACTGATCATCTATCTCTTCATCTTTGGATCAGTGACTTATGCATGGGTGACCATGTCACAAATCAATAATATCGACAATTTGACACTGATTGCGTCGATGGGACAAGAATTACTGATTTCAACCGATGGAAAGACATACAGCACGTCATTATCGATACATGATCTTCAATTATCTCATCAGCTCAAAGATGTGACATCGCTCGATGGAAAAACATTTCAACGAGGAGGATTTCATGATCTTGGTGATGACGTGAGCAATGAAGACTACATCAGTTTTGATCTTTATTTCAAATCAACGGCGCGTGAACATGATCTATTCTTAGTGAATCGAACCTTTGATGAAAGTGAACGAGGGACAAAAGTTGAATCACAAGGTGTGAGTTTTATCCCTAAAGTTCATTATACAGAAGAAAACCACACACTGATTGAAAAAGATTCACGGATCACCTATTATGCAAAAGATGCATTGAGAATCAGTTTTGGAGAACTTGACGACAACAATCAATTGGGTGAAGTTGTCATCTACGACCCTTCAGAAAATGAAGGTCGTGGATATGGAAAACCATTTGGGGCATACAGCTACTACATCGCAAGAACCAATGCTTCACTTCCATTGCCCATCGAACACCCAGATACCATTTACCAATTATCGATGATGGATCCCTATAATCCCTATCAAGCCTTAGATAACTTATCCCTCATGGGAGAACTCAAACCAACCAATACTTATGATTTGAATGGCAACATGATTTATCAAACAAAGATTCGATTTCATCTTTGGATTGAAGGTTGGGATCCAGATGCGATCGATGGCATCTTAGAAGATACCTTAAGTATTCAGCTCGAATTCAAACTTGCACATCGTGCTCGTTGAAGATAAAAAAATGATTCATGATAAAGGAGATATAAAATATGTCAAACGTTACACGTAAACTCGTCTTATCACTCATCGCGGTCGTCTTAACCGTGATTGCACTCGGTACAACCACATTTGCATGGTTTACCATCACGAACGTTGCTGCAGTTCAACCGTTCCAAGCTCAAGTCATCAGTGATGAAGGGATTGAAATTGCGATTGGTTCTGGTGATCCACTCACACTCGAATGGAAAACGACATTAACCACACAAGATGTTTATGACTATATGGAAAGTGTTTATGGTGTTGATGGTTTTAGATTTAATCATGTCACCTCTCCTGATGGACGTAATTTCTACGGTTTAGGTACAGGTACAACAGGTAGCGGTACAACCGAAGGATACTTATCAATTCCCATTCATTTCCGTTCGGATTCAACCTCTGAAATCACATGGACACAAGTTGTTCTAAGCGGCACACAAGTTTCATTTACGACCCGTGTTGGCTTTACAGACTCAAAAGGTGTCGATCATGTGGCAAACAGCTCACTTTTCGTCAATCCAGCAGATGCCATTCGTGTATCAATTACGGGTATGGTCGGTGGTGTGACGACAACCGTTGCTTATGAAAACCCAGTTTCTGCGACAAACACAGTGTTAGGTGCACTTTCAGATGCTGACTTACGCGGTGAACAAGAAGATGTCTTAGGCGTTCCAACCTATATTGGTGTCGATGGTGCACAAAACTATTTCTATCGTTCCAATGCGATTCTTCCTGGTGGGATTGAAGCAGTAAGTGTTGTGTCAACACTTGATGCGATTACATCAACCAAGGTTTTAGATATGACTTCAGGTCAACTCCTCATTGCTGATGCTGAATATTATGGCACCATCACTGTACACGTATGGTTTGAAGGATGGGATGCAGAAGGTTATAATGCCCTCCTTGGTCGTATTATTTCACTATCGCTCCGTTTTGAAGGTTAATCATAAGATCATGGGCGGGATCAATCCCGCCCTTCTTTCTAGGAGAGACACTCATGAAAAGAGTATGCAAAAAAAGACATCGATTCTTATCGGGAACACTCTATGTGATGTTGATGGTTTTATTCGCATTTAGCGTTGCTCAACTCAAAGTCAAACGAGAAGATGATCTTGCTCATCTATTCGGTATTGGATTCTTAACGGTTTCTCATGATGATATGGCATCTGATCAAGAAGGGTATTTTTCATCGGATGATCTTCTGATGATTCGTATGCTTGATCATGAAGAAAAAAGTCACTTGAATGTTGGTGATATCATTATCACATATGATCTTCAGACACGTGGTTTTATTGCACATCGCATTCAGCAAGTTTCACTATCAGAAGATTCGCTTTATTACTTAACACAAGGTGATTTGAGTGAACATTTTGATCAACCGATTCGTTCAACCGATGTCATCGGTATCAAAGAAGCTCATCTACCCAAGCTTGCATCGACGTATAACTACTTACAATCACCCAAAGGGTTTGCACTGTTGATTATGCTTCCGGTGATTCTATGTTGGATTGGTGCTTCCATTTTATTGGTTCGTACGCTTTTGATCTATCATAGAAAGAATCTTGAACGCTCATTCGTTCTTCGTGCTGAAGCGCAAGTAGAAGAAGTTGAACATGAGTTTGCGGTCATCAGAAAGCAATTACTTAAGGAGTTTCATCTCGATAATTAAGACTTTAAGGAGACAATAATGGTCGAATTTGGACGCTATTACATCAATTTCATCCGTGATATCTTCCAATACATGGGATCATTCTTCAAAGGTATCTTTGAAGTCTTTTCGTCTTTATTCATCGATGGATTACGTGAACTTTACGAGAAGTTTATCTTATCAAGTTTGCAATTCAGTCTACTTGATTGGGTGATGTTCGTGATCGTGACGTTAGTTAATTTAATATTTATCGTTGTGATCATCATGAAACTCATCGGTCTCACCAAGAAATACATCAAATTCGTTCGAACCGAGATTGAAAAAGATGATTTAGTAGCTGAAATTGCTTTTCTCAATCAAAAGACGATGGAACTCATTGATGAAAAGAATAAAATTCTTGCACTTAAGGTCTCCAATTTAGGGATTAATCCTGATCAGGATGAACCCGAAGTTGATGAAGAGGTTGTTGAAGATCAAGGTGAAGGTCGTTTTGTCAAACTATCGATGGTTGATCAGGAGTATCAACAGCATCCCATCCAGATCGGAAGAGCGTCGTGTAGGGAAAGAGTGTAGATCTCGGTGGT
>CALKAH010000190.1 GCA_937983315.1 uncultured Acholeplasmataceae bacterium
CCAGTCACCGAATACGATATCGTATGCCGTCTTCTGCTTGAAAAAAAAAAACAAGACAGAGCCAACATAAGAGCTAAATCAAAAGAAGTGAAAAGAAGAAAGATTTAGGTGAAAATGGAAAAACATCCTTACTCTCTCGCTTGCTTCCCAACACATCCATTAAGTGGAATTTTACGAAATTTTTAGTCAATCGTCAAGGTCAAGTGGTTCATCGCTTTGGTCCAGGATTTACACCAGACAAGATTGCACCCTATCTTGAAGAGGTATTATAATCTATGTGGAAGCTCAATGATCAATTATGCTTCCTTCTCTATTCAAGTTCACGACAAGTCATTAAGCATTATAAACCTTTCCTAGATCCTTTAGGACTCACCTATACGCAGTATGTGACGATGATTGCATTATGGGAAGAAGATCATCAAACGGTGTCAGATTTAGGTCATCGTTTATCACTCGATTCAGGAACACTCACACCACTTCTAAAAAAACTTGAATCGGATGGTCGTATTAAGCGAACACGTGATGAAAAGGATGAACGCAAGGTTTGGATTGATTTAACAGATGAAGGAAAACAATTAGCAATCGATGCTAAACATGTTCCCCACCATGTTTTTCAATCGTTTTCTGTCGATGAAGAAGATGCGAAGCAACTTTATACAATACTTAACAAAATCAACGTAGAAGGAAGTGAAGGTGATAGCTATGACAAATCATAACCACCTTGACTATATGAAACGTGCATTAGAACTTGCAGAACAAGGAAAAGGATTCGTTAATCCGAATCCACTTGTCGGTGCTGTCATTGTTAAAAACGGAAACATTATTGGTGAAGGCTATCATGAATGTTTTGGGCATGCCCATGCTGAAGTCAATGCATTTTTGAATGCGACTGAAGATGTTGAAGGTGCCGACATGTATGTGACACTTGAACCATGCTCTCATTATGGGAAAACCCCACCATGTGCTCTAAAAATCATTGAAAAGAAGATAAAACGTGTCTTCATTAGTCAACTTGATCCCAATCCTTTAGTGAATAGCAAAGGTGTTAAGTTACTGGAAAATGCGGGGATTCATGTTGAAAGTGGTTTACTTGAAGATGAAGCGAAACGTCAAAATGAGATCTTCTTAAAATACATTCAGACAAAGACACCTTTTGTTGCGATGAAATATGCCATGACACTGGATGGAAAAATCGCAACGAAATCACGTGATTCCAAATGGATAACCAATGAAAAATCGCGTGCATTCGTTCATGAACTAAGAAATCAATACATGGCGATTATGGTTGGAGCTAACACCGTGGTTGCTGATGATCCACATTTGGATACACGAAGAGGTGATAAACCTTCGCGAAATCCGATTCGCATCATCATTGATCCCGACATGATCACACCCATCAAGAGTTATGTAGTGACATCTGCGAAGATACAACCTACATGGCTCATCGTTGATGAATCTATCGATCCAAAACGATGGATCGATTATACAGCCCATGGTGTTCACGTGATTCCAAAACCGATGAATCCATTTGACTTAAAAGCATTGATCAACGAATTAGGTGAAAAAAAGATTGACGGATTGCTTATTGAAGGAGGCTCGTATCTCCATGCAAAAGCGATTGAATCAGGCATCGTTGATAAAGCTTATGTCTTTATTAGATCGGAAGAGCGTCGTGTAGGGAAAGAGTGTAGATCTCGGTGGT
>CALKAH010000191.1 GCA_937983315.1 uncultured Acholeplasmataceae bacterium
ATGAAACTCCTTGATCTTTAATAATCGAGTTCTTCCTCTTCAGTAAAGGTATTGGAGCGATCATAATCAAAGGTTGCTTCTCTTAAAATACCTGTACCTGCAGGAATGAGACCACCAATGATGACGTTTTCCTTTAAGCCGTGTAGTTCATCGGTCTTACCCTTGATTGCTGCATCGGTCAAGATACGTGTGGTTTCCTGGAAGGATGCTGCTGACAAGAAGGAATCGCTTCTTAAGCTTGCGCGAGTGATACCAAGTAAGATGGGACGACCCACTGCTGGACGCTTAAATTCACTGAATGCTTTACGGTTTGCACGTTTGAATTCAGAGACTGAAACTTCGGTACCAGGAAGAAGTTCGGTATCACCTTCGGTAACAACCGTGATTCTTCTAAGCATTTGTCTGATGATGAGCTCAACGTGCTTATCGGAGATTTCAACCCCTTGAGCACGATAAACCTTTTGTACTTCTTCAAGAATATAAAGTTCCGCAGCTTCAGCTGATACAACTCTGAGTAATTCTTTCGGGTTGATCGAACCTGGAGTGAGCTTTTGACCTGCTTTCACGCTTGCACCTTTACGAACGAGCGCTTCAATGTTAGGATCGACGGTATACTTATAATCTTTTTCTTGAGCATCGACAATCGTAATGATGGAGACACCACCACGTTGACGATCAATGGACTTCACCTTACCATCAACTTCAGAAATGACTGCTTTACCTTTGGGGTTACGTGCTTCGAAAAGTTCTTGAATACGGGGAAGACCTTGTGTGATATCGGATGCGGATGCGACCCCACCGGTATGGAAGGTTCTCATCGTGAGCTGTGTACCTGGTTCACCAATCGATTGAGCAGCAACAACACCGACTGCTTCACCGACTTCAACACGTGTGTTGGTTGCTAAGTTACGTCCATAGCACTTCGCACATACACCGTTTTCGGAGTTACATGTTAAGTTCGAACGAATCTCAACTTCAGTGAGTTCAGCCTTCATGATGGCATGACCAATTTCTTCAGTGATCAGTTCATTGCGTTTAACAAAGACTTGTTTTGTTTTGGGGTTGATAACATCTTTGGCTGCATAGCGACCCACAATACGGTCATATAGAGGAACGATTTCTTTCGTATCTTCTTTGATCGCGGTCATGATGACACCACGTTCGGTACCACAGTCTTCATCAACAACGATGACATCTTGTGATACGTCAACTAAACGACGTGTTAAGTATCCCGATTCCGCAGTCTTTAACGCGGTATCGGTGGAACCCTTACGGGCACCGTGAGTGGAAATAAAGAATTCGGAGACGGTTAAGCCTTCTCTAAAGGATGCCTTAACAGGAACTTCGATGATTTCACCCTTAGGGTTATTCATGAGTCCACGCATACCGGCAAGCTGAGCAAAGTTGGATGCATTACCACGCGCACCGGAGTCAGACATCATATAGATGTTATTATCCTTATCAAATTCTTCCATGAGACCTTTTTGGATATCATCTCTTGCATCTTGCCATTCTTTAATGACGAGATCGCGACGTTCACCATCGGTCAACCAACCTTGATCAAAGAGATCTGAGATTTCTTCAATCTGACGATTAGCTTGTGCAAGACGTTCTTCTTTCTTCGAATAAACGTTGATATCTGCAAACGATACGGTAATACCTGCGACCGTTGAATACTTAAATCCTAAATCCTTCAAGCGGTCAAGCATCTTCGATGTTTCTGAGATCTGTAATTCCTTGAAGACTTGAGCGATGATTTGAGAGAGGAATTTTTTCTTAAATGGAGAGGGTACAGGAATCGATGCTAAGACATCCTTTGGATTGACACCTTTATTGATGAAGTATTTATCGGGTGTTTTTTGTTCAAGGTTATCCAAGGTTGGTTCATTCAAATAGGGGAAGCTTGCAGGTAAAATACGGTTGAAAATCAGTTTACCTAATGTTGTCACTAAGTATTTGTTCTTTTGCTCGTCGGTAAACTTTTGATTGATCGATTTGGGATCGACGATGATGCGTGTATGAAGACCGATTTCATCATGTTGATAAGCTAAATACGCTTCATCGTAATTCCAGAAGAAATGACCTTCATTACGGTTTTTATGATTGTGTTCAGCTTGTCTTTCTGCTTGACGGTAACCGACAAACGTACGTTCAAGTCTTTCTTCAATCGTTAAGTAGTAGTTCCCTAAAACCATGTCCTGAGATGGTGTAACAACGGGTTTACCATCTTTGGGATTTAAGATGTTATTGGATGCAAGCATCAACAGGCGTGCTTCTGCTTGTGCTTCATTGGAAAGGGGTACGTGAACCGCCATTTGGTCACCGTCAAAGTCCGCGTTAAACGCTGGGGTAACAAGTGGGTGTAAGCGGATCGCTTTACCATCAATCAATTTAGGTTCAAATGCTTGAATACCTAAGCGGTGAAGTGTGGGGGCACGGTTTAAAAGAACGGGATGTTCTCTGACAACCTTTTCTAATGCTGCCCAAACATCATCATCCATCTTTTCATATTTCGCATTGGCATTCTTCTTCGCGTTAGCATCATTGCCTTGAAGCTTTTGGAGTTCTCTCAAGACGAATGGCTTGAAAAGAATGATGGCCATTTCACGTGGGATACCACATTGGTACATCTCTAAGTCTGGACCAACAATAATAACTGAACGTCCAGAATAGTCAACGCGCTTACCCAGTAAGTTTTGTCTGAAACGACCTTGCTTACCGCGAAGCATATCCGATAATGATTTTAAGTGTCTATTACGTTCAACAGCTGCTTTCTTGCCACGTTTTGCATTATCAAACAGGGCATCAACAGCTTCTTGCAACATACGCTTTTCGTTCTTAGTGATCAGACGAGGTGCATTTTGTTCTTTTTGTTTCTTTAAACGGTTATTACGGTTAAGAATACGACGATAGAGGTCGTTTAAGTCGGTTGTTGCGAAACGTCCACCATCAAGTGCAACCATCGGACGAAGATCAGGTGGAATGACGGGAATGACATCCATGACCATCCATTCGGGTTTGTTATCTGAATTGTTGAACGCTTCAACCACTTCAAGACGTTTGATGATGCGATCTCTTTTTTGCTTAGAGCTTGTCTTGAGTTTCTTTCTTAAGGACTTCACTTCTTTATCGAGGTCAAGTTCTTGTAAAAGTTTCTTCACAGCTTCTGCACCAGTTAGCGCCGTGAAACGGCTGCCGTATTCTTCGGAGAGTGCTGAGAAATCTTGTTCAGTTAAGATCTGCTTCTTAGCGAGTGGAGCTGTACCTGGATCTGTGACGATATACGCAGCATGATACACGACTTCTTCAAGAGCTTTAGCTTTAATACCGAGTAAAATGGCTAAGCGTGAAGGTGAATTTTTCAAATACCATGTATGAACAACGGGTGCTTCAAGTTCAATATGACCCATGCGTTCTCTTCTAACCTTGGATTCGGTGATTTCAATCCCGCACTTTTGACAAATTTGACCTTTATTTCCCGATTGTTTCTTACCACATGCGCATTGATAGTCTCTGGTTGGACCAAAAATACGTTCGCAGAAGAGTCCACCTTCTTCAGGTTTAGACGTACGGTAGTTGATGGTTTCATGTGTTTTAACTTCACCGTAAGACCATTGTCTGATTTCATCGGGTGAAGCTAAACGAATCTTTAAGTGGGAATAGGTGCGTGATCCATAACCTTTACGAATCGGTTGAACATGACGATGAATACGTTCATCAAGATCAATCTCTTCGGTTTCGTTTTCAACGACTTCAATCTCTTCAGTAGATACATGATGTGCATGTTCCTTGAGAGGATCAAAACCATAGAGTTCTAAAAGTTGGTTCACTTCTTGACGCAACAACGCATCATCTTCAAACAGATGATAGAGCATGTGGCGATCATAATCTAAAAATTCTTTTAAATCTTGGATGTTTGCATTTTGTAAAATCTGAACCACTTCATCCGATAAATTCAAGTTCTCAAGGTTTCTTGGGAGTTGATAACGGCGAAGAATCGATTTGATTTCTTCAAAGCTTTGTCCAAGGAGCATATTCAATTCTTTTAAGTTAAAGGTGTTGAAGTCTTCAAGCTGATCAATCCCTGAGAGTTTGAGTGCCTTTAGGGCTTCTTCAGATAACTTTAATGATTCGACATGCAATGTCAATTTTTCTTTAGCCATTAACGAAACCCTCCTTTGAACTTGCTAGGACTGTTGTCAACAAGTGACTTTTGTGCTTCGTTTTCACCGGTTGTAGCATCGATCAGTTCGACATACAAGCCTAATGCTTGAAGTTCTCTGGTCAAGACTCTAAATGATTCTGGAATCGATGCAGGTGGAATTGATTTATCGTGTGTGATGGCACTATAAACTTTATTTCTTCCGAGCATATCATCCGATTTCACGGTGAGCATTTCTTGAAGTGTATGCGCCGCACCATAAGCATAGAGTGCCCATACTTCCATTTCACCAAAGCGTTGACCACCGTTTTGAGCTTTACCACCCATCGGTTGTTGTGTAACTAAGGTGTATGGACCAACGGAACGTGCATGCAATTTATCGTCAACCATGTGTGACAATTTAATCATATACATGACACCAACTGAAATACGGTTTTCATAGGGTTGTCCAGTACGACCGTCATAAAGGACGGTCTTTCCATCAGGATCAATACCTGCTTCAGATAAGATGGACTTTAAGTCTTCATCAGACACACCATCAAAGACGGGAGTCGCAACTTTAACGCCCAGTTTCTTCGCAGCTAAACCGAGATGGATTTCCAAGATCTGACCGATGTTCATACGAGAGGGGACACCGAGTGGGTTAAGCATGATGTCAACAGGTGTACCATCTGCCATGTATGGCATGTCTTCTCTGGGTAATACTTTGGAGATAACACCCTTGTTACCATGACGACCCGCCATCTTGTCACCTTCAGAAATCTTACGTTTCTTCGCAACATAGACACGGATCACTTCGTTCACACCACTGGGGAGTTGATCACCATTCTTCTTGGAGAAATATTGAATCGATTGAACGATACCACCACCGCCGTGTGGAACACGGAGTGAGGAATCACGATATTCTCTTGATTTTTCACCGATGACTGCATGAATGAGTTTTTCAGATGGGCTAGGTTCGAAAACACCTTTTGGCGTAATCTTACCCACAAGAATATCATTTTCTTTAACTTCAGAACCTGGAATAATGATGCCACGTTCATCGAGATTTTTGAGTGCATCTTGACCTGCATTGGGAACTTCGCGTGTAATTTCTTCGCGTCCAGAACCGGTCTTTAATTCTCTGGTTTCAATTTCGTATTCATCGATATGAACCGATGTATACACATCTTCTTTGACGAGATCTTCAGATAAGATGATCGCGTCTTCATAGTTGTAACCTTCCCATGTCATGAACGCAACGGTCACGTTACGACCTAATGCGAGTTCACCTTTATCAGTGGATGGTCCATCGGCTAAGATATCACCTTTATCCACCCATTCGCCCATCTTAACTAAAGGACGTTGAAGGATACATGTATCTTGGTTGGATCTAAAGAAACGGATGAGGTCATATGTTTCACTTTCACCCATGCCATAATCCTTTAAGGTCTTCGCTGTTTCATAGGTAAACTCTTTTTCTGCATCAAATAAGACGTTGTTTCCAACATATAAGCTATGTTCAGGTTTTCCAGTAATGGTAATCTTGGTTGCATCTGCATAGGTGACAAAACCAGAAATGGTTGATACAATGACAGCACCTGAGTCTTTGGCAGCGCGGTATTCAATACCCGTACCAACGATCGGTGATTCAGGCTTTAAGAGAGGTACAGCTTGACGTTGCATGTTCGCACCCATGAGCGCACGGGATGCGTCGTCGTGTTCCAAGAATGGAATTGTCGATGTCGCAACGGATACGATTTGTTTTGGAGAAACGTCCATGAATGTCACTTCATTGGGATCAAACATTGAGGTTTCACCACGGTGACGACCGATCACTTTTTCAGCCACAATCAAACCATTTTCTGAAAGAGCTGTTGCTGCTGAAGCGATGATTTCATCGTATTCTTCATCTGCTGTTAAGTACTTCGATTCGTTGGTCACAATCGAATGACCATTTTCTTTTTTCACCATCAAGTATGGTGTTTGAATGAAACCATATTGGTCAACTTTACCATACGTAGCGAGTGATGAAATCAACCCGATGGATGGACCTTCAGGTGTTTCAATAGGGCAGATTCTTCCATAGTGGGAGTTGTGTACGTCACGCACTTCAACACCAGCACGGTCACGTGCTAAACCACCTGTACCTAACGCAGAGACTCTACGCTTTTGTGTGAGTTCGGCAAGTGGGTTAATTTGATCCATGAACTGGGAAAGCTGTGAGCTTCCAAAGAAGGTTTTAATCGCACCAGCAAGCGGTGTCATGTTGATAATATTGGAAGGTGTCGCATCCGCGAATGTCGTGGTTGACATCTTGTCTTTAATGTTCTTTTCGGCGCGTGCTAAACCAATTCTGAACTGGTTCTTCAAAAGTTCACCAATCAAACGAAGACGACGGTTACCGAGATGGTCGATGTCATCAATTTGTCCCAAACCATCATAGAGGTTTAAGTAATAACTCATCGATGCAGCAATATCAGAAAGCGTGATATATTCACGTGTTTCTCTTTGGTCGTTACCGATTACTTTGACAGGAACAATCTTTTCTGTTTCCTTGTCTTTGACGGTTACTTCGATCATTTCTACGATAACGCCTTCACGTTCTCTTTCACGTTGATAGATATCACCGGTCAAGAAATACTTGATGACTTTTTCGTCTAAGGATTGACGAGCACGTCTTAAAACAGCAATCACTTCATCCGTGACTTCCGTGTTTCTTGGAACTAAGATTTCACCGGTTCTTAAGTTGACAATATTTTCCTTGGTGTAGAGTGCTTCTCCACCATCAGGAAGACGTGTTGCCAAAATTTCATCGGGGGTTTCGTTTTGTAAAGATTCTTCTTTGGGAATGATTTCCTTACGTAGGACATGGCGATTTTCACGAAGAACCTTGATGATGTCACGTGTAATCTTTGTCTTTTCAGGAACAAGCACTTCACCCGTTTTGGGATCAATGATATCTGTGGATGTATATTGACCTAAAATACGTCCAAGGACGTCGAGTTTCTTGTTAAACTTATATCGTCCAACGGACGCTAAGTCATAACGTCTGCGTTCAAATAAACGCATTCTAATGAATTCTCTTGCAGCATCAGCAGGTACTTTTTCACCCTGTCTGAGCTTCGAGTATAAATCAACGATGGCTTCATCGCTATTTTTCGTTTCGTCTTTTTCAAAGGTTGCCTCCAGGTAAGCTGACTTCCCGAAAACTTCCAAAATGTCTTTCTTTTTGCCAAGTCCTAACGCACGCATCATCGTCGTCATGGGAACTTTCTTGGATCGGTCGAGCTTCGCATATAAAATATTCTTCGAACCAAGTTCATATTCGATCCATGCTCCGCGTGTTGGGATGACTTGAGCCATGTATTTGACCATGTTTAACTTCTTATCGAGTTCACTGGTAAAATATGCACCGGCTGAACGAATGATCTGTGACACAACAACACGTTCAGCGCCGTTAATGACAAAAGTTCCCGACGGTGTCATGTAGGGAATTTCACACATCAGAACGACGTTTTCACGAACTTCGCCAGTCACGGCATTTTCAAGCTTGACTCGAGCAGACAATTGTTTCGCGTAGTTGACATCTCTTAATTTAGATTCCTGTATGTCGTATTTGGGTTCAGACAAGAAATGTTCCTCAAAATACAACTTCAAATCACCGTTATGTCCTTCAATGGGTGAAATGTCTTCCAACAGTTCTCTAATGCCTTGATCGATAAACCACTTAAATGATTTGGTTTGAATTTCGATCAGGTCTGGCAAATCAATGTCATAACGCATCTTGGTGTAATTTCTGCGCTCTGCTTTTTTGCCGTATTTGACGCTTCGATATCCCATAATCCACACTCCTATCGTCTTTGGAAATCGTGTTTTTTTATTTATAAAAATGAAAAGAAAACAACATTATGCATTTTACAATATTATCATATTGTGTATCAATAGTCAATCTTTTTCTTGCTTTTTAGCCAAAAGAATCCAATAGCCACCGCTTCTTTCAATGATATCGACTGAACCGAAAAGTTCGGTTAGTTTGGTCACTGAAGAAGGTGCACCTTGTTTTTTTTGGATCACAACATACAATAAACCGTGTGGTTTTAATACGTGTTTCGCACCTTCATAAAGTGCAAAAACCGTATGTTTTCCCGCACGAATCGGTGGATTCGTGATGACAACATCCACCGGCTTTATCGCATGTTCAAAGAGAAAACTCACCTGAGCTTTCACATTGCTAAGGTCATTGAGTTGACTATTTTTTTCAGTTAATTCAACCGCTCGCTCATTGACATCATATGCATAAAACATGATATCATGATGTTTTTTCGCAAGGATGATACTGATTGGGCCATAACCACAACCCATATCAATCACATGCTTAGTACCCAGTGGAAGTTGAACACTCTCGATTAATAGACGTGTGCCAAAATCTAAACCAGTTTTTGAAAAAACACCAGAATCAGTCGCTAGACGCACTGAAACATCCTTGACGGTCACATCAAGGATGTGCTCGTGTTGAGCGAGGGTTGGATCGTTGGTATAGTAGTGACTCATGAGTCCCCCTCATAACAGCGAAAAAACCCGAGAGACATTCTCAGGTTAAAAACGCGTCAAAACCAAACGTTACTTAACTTCAACAGTTGCACCAGCGTCTTGTAACTTCTGCTTGATGGCTTCTGCTTCGTCTTTCTTGATCTTTTCTTTGACAATTGCATCTGCAGTTTCGGTTAAGGTCTTCGCATCTGCTAATCCTAAACCAGTGATTTCACGAACCACTTTAATGACTGCAATCTTGTTTGCACCAAAGTTCTTGAGGATGACGTTGAATTCTGTCTTTTCTTCAACAGCTGCTGCTTGTGCGCCTGCTTGTGGAGCTGCTGCTACTGCAGTTGGGTCAATACCGAATTCTTCTTTTAATCCATCAACGAGATCTTTGATTTCTAATAAAGTCATTTCTTTTAAAGCTTCAATAAAAGCTGCTTTTGTAAGTTTTGCCATGTTAAATTTCCTCCTAAATTATTCTTGTGGGTTGCTGATCATATCGAGACCAACTGCGAGCTCTCTGAGTGGAGCAAGCATACCGACTGCCAACATTGTAAGCAGTGTTTCTCTTGATGGTAGAGTTGCTAATGCATTAATTTGGTCGACGCCAACAACTTTACCCTCGACAATACCTGAACCGATGGTTACAACTTTGTTTTCCTTTGCAAATTCGAAAATGATCTTTGCAGGGGCAACAACATCCGAGTAGCTGATTGCTAAAGCTTTAGCACCCGCAAGGGTTTCTGCTAAATCACCGTATCCAGCGGCAATCGAGGCTCTTCTCGAAATATTGTTCTTATAGACTGTGACATCACAGCCTGCTTCTCTTAACTGGTGACGGAGCTTTGTAAAAGCTTCTACTGTCAAACCAGGATAGTCGAAGGCAACAACCGTTGTAGCACGTCCAAGCTTTTCAGTCAGTTCACGTACGGCTTCCACCTTACGTTCTAAAATTGCTTTTTGCATGAAATGCCTCCTTCGTTTACTAAAAAATCTCTCTTCCGCCAAAAGACAAAAGAGAGATTGAATCCATAGATATCAATACCTCGGTAGGAAATTAAGCAATATTGCACCTACTGTCTTTGGCGATTCAGTTCACAAGTGATTAACCGCGTGCTCTTAAGGATTCTTCATCCAAATGAATACCGGGAGCCATACTTGAAGACACGGTAATGTTCTTCATGTAAGTACCCTTGACGGTTGTGGGTTTGATACGAATCAGTTGATCATAAATCGTTTTGATATTATCTTTCAACTGTTCTGCGGTAAACGATACACGACCGATGGGTGCATGAATGTTACCAACCTTATCAACGCGATACTCGATTTTACCATTCTTAATTTCCTTAACGGCTTTCGCAACGTCTAAGGTCACTGTTCCGGTCTTGGGGTTTGGCATCAAACCTTTAGGACCGAGGATACGACCGAGTTTACCAAGTTGTCCCATCATGTCAGGTGTTGCAACCATGACATCGAACTCAAACCAGCCTGCGCCAATTTTTTGAATGAGTTCTGCTGCTCCAACGACATCAGCGCCTGCTGCTTCAGCTTCTTTCAGATCGGAAGAGCGTCGTGTAGGGAAAGAGTGTAGATCTCGGTGGT
>CALKAH010000192.1 GCA_937983315.1 uncultured Acholeplasmataceae bacterium
TTCGCTTGAAGCGATGAAATGAATTTAAAATCTAAGAATGTTTCAATGTTCATGTGGTTCATAAAAATCCTCCTGAATGAAAAAATGCCAAAAATGGCATTTTTTATAGTGAATTAGATGACAAAATTACCGTGCTTAAAGACGTGCACAACACGACCGTCTTGAGTGAGTCCCGTAATTTCCATATCACGACTTCCAAACATAAAATCAGAGTGAACCATCGAATTATTGTAACCAATCTTTTCGAGTTCTTGAATGGGTGTATGAACTCCATTTTTGACGTTCATCGGATAAGCACGACCTAAAGCCATGTGACAGGATGCATTTTCATCAAAAAGGGTATTGAGGAAAAGAATGTTTGTATCAGAGATGGGAGAATCGTGACTAATTAACGCGATTTCACCGATATACTTACTACCTTCATCGGTATTCAGCAAATTCTCTAGTGCTTCTTTTTCCTTTTTCGCATCAAACTCAACGACTTTTCCATCTTTAAAGACAAGATAGAAATCTTCAATCAATTTTCCTTGGTAGTTAAGAGGTTTTGTTGCAACAACTTTTCCGCGTGTTCCCCATTTATAGGGCATGGTAAATGTTTCTTCGGTTGGAATGTTAGGATTAAAGTAAGCACCGTTGGTTGCATGTTCACCACCACCTGCCCAAACATGATTGTTAACAAGTTCAACAATTAAATCTGTGCCCAAGTTATTTTTGAAATGAAGATGTTTAAAATTATAGGCATTTAACACTTGATTATGCTTGAGCAATACTTCATTATGTTTTTCCCATTCCTTAATGGGATCATTATCAAGTCTCACACGTGACGCTTCAAAGATAGCATCCCATAGTGCTTCAACCGCTTCTTCTTCGTTTAGTTTAGGAAAAACTTGTTTTGCCCATACGGGATTGGGTGCAGCGATGATGGTCCATTGTGCTTTATTCCCCATGAGGTGTTCTCTAAAGAATGAGACAGCTTTTTGTGCAGCGATACCTTGACGTTGCGCTTTGTTAGGATCAACATCTTTATTCAGTCCTGGGATAGGTGATGTGATGGAAATAAAACATGCACCACGATCGACGAAATCACGATGTTGTTCGACAATCCATGATGGAATCTGTTCGAGATTTTCAAGTGATTGATGCATCAAAGAACTCTTTGAAATATAATCATCACTCCACTGAACATAAACTTGGCTTGCTCCTGCAAGATAAGCTTCTTCACAAACTTCACGAATAATTTCCTTCGTTTCAGTCGTTCCACGAATGACAACGATCTGACCTTGTTGAACATTGACACCGACTTTCACGGCAAGCTTGGCTAGCTTTTTGAGTAAAACAGGATTAGGCATACATAAACTCCTTTATTTTTAATTTTTATTGATTTATTCTTGTTGGTGATCATTTTTCATTTCATACATGCGTTTATCAGCAATATTTAGAACATCATCAAAGCTCAAAACGTGATCATAGATGACATAACCTGCACTAAATCCTAAGAATGGAAACTTTTGAAAAAATTCATCCTTGATAAATCGATCGTGCAAGTATTGAATCATTTTTTGAGGATCAGGTGTATCACTACCTTGACAAATTAAGAAGAACTCGTCGCCACCTAAACGCGCAATAAATGCTTGCTGATGAAGATGACATTCTTTGAGTAGTTGAGAGAAACGATAGAGAACTTGGTCACCTGTTAAATGTCCGTAAAGATCATTCACTTCTTTGAAATGATCAAGATCGATCATCATGGCATGAAAATCCTTCTTCTCTTCGATGAGTGATCGTAAATGTAGTTCGAGTAAACTTCGTGAATATAGTTTGGTTAATTCATCAATATTACCTGATGTCGTTTCCAAGAAAAGATAAACTACCATGATTGCAAGTGTTAAAGAAGCCCACGTGAATAACAAATCTGGTAAAAATAACTGAAGAATTGAACTAACAAAAGGTAGAATCATGAATAATAACGTACCTTGTAAAACATGATGTTGAGCTTTCTTCTGATGTTTAAGAACAAGAAGAATAATATAGAAAAACATGGCATAAAAAATCAAATAAGGAATGAAGAACAATGTGGTTTTAATATAATCATTATCAGGCGTTGTATAGGAGAAGAAAACGCCTGTAAAAAGGTTATAAATCAATAAAATAGCTTGGACAAGGGTAGGATATTGATAATATTTTCGATTTTCAATGCGATGCTTTGATAATAGTAGTTTATAATCCCAGTAAGATAACCATAATCCCATCAGAATGGTTCCATTGAGAAACAGGAGTGAATTTGAGGCTAAACCTAAAACATGAAAGAACGTTCCAGGTTTTCCCACGACATACCACATCAAGGACTCGAGGATAACCCCAATCAACGTCGAGATCATGATGATACGTAATAGACGTGATGAAAAGGTGAAATGATCACGCTTGATCCTTGCGATGACCAACATGACAATGATTAAAATGGTGCTAAATAGTGAAATATCGAAAAATGCGATATTTTCTAACACTCAAATCACCTCAGTTTTCATGATTTTGTGTGACTTTGAGATACTCAATCACACGTGTTTGAGGCATAGGTTTACAAAAATAATAACCCTGTGCATAATCCACGTTATACTTTTTGATCATATCTGCTTGTTCTTTGGTTTCAATACCTTCTGCAACTACGTTTAATTTCAAGTGATGGGCAAGATCAATCATATACTTGAGGACATAAAACTCTTCTGTATCTTCTTTAATATTACTGATAAAACTGCGATCAATTTTAATGGTATCAATCGGTAAACGTTGCAAGTAAGTCAGTGATGAATAACCTGTTCCAAAGTCATCAAGTGCGATAGTAAAACCAAGTCGTCTTAACGCATTTAACACATGAATCGATTTCTGGATATCGCCAATGATGGCTGTTTCTGTAATTTCAATATTAAACTTTTTGCAGTCAATATGGTGATCTTCAATCCATCGAATCAGACTGCCAATAAATTTATCATTCATCAACATTGATGCTGAGAGGTTGATAGAGATTTTAAAATTGCGCTTCTTTCCCCATGCGAGAAACTGATCAGCAGCTTCTTTGAAAACCCACTCGGTGATATCTTTAATAAAACCGTTTTTTTCTGATAACGAAATAAATTCAAGAGGTGGAATAAATCCCTTTGTCGGATGAACCCATCGGATCAGGGCTTCGGTAGCAACCGTTTTTCCCGTTTCAAGTTCAATAATCGGTTGATAATAGAGTTGAAACTCATTATTTTGAATGGCTTGTCTGAGTTGATTAAGGAGTTCTGTTTGTTGTTTAATGACGGTGACCATTTCGTCATCAAAGATGACAATCTGATCTTTTCCTTTTGATTTTGCAATCGACATAGCGGCATCTGCATGACGCATCAACGTGATATAGTCACTACCATGATCTGGATAAAGAGCAACTCCTCCACTAAATGTAATGAAAAAATCATCTTGTTGAAGGATATATGATTTACGAATATAGTTTAAGTAATTCTCAATCGATGGTAGGAAACTTTCGAGCTGTGTGATATCAAATATCGCAAGAACAAACTCATCACCACTCATCCGGGCGAGCATGTTCGGTTTTTCAATATGAGTACCAAGATCATTTGCAATCGCTTTGATCAATTCATCACCGACGGAATGGCCCTTAACTTCATTGATATTTCTGAATTCATCAATATCAAAATAGACGATACCGATGATCGCATTTTCTTTCTTTTCTGCAATATAGCGATTGATTGTTTGTTCAAGCATAATGCGATTAGGTAATCCTGTTAATGGATCGTAATAGGCTAAATCGTACAATCGATCTTCAAGTTGTAACGATTTTTTATGTCCTTCATCAAGTTCAATGTATGCTTTCTTTAAGTCTAAGATCGTGAGTATGTACATATCCATTTGTCGATGAATTATATAATAGAAAATGATTGCAGTAAACGCAACATAAAAAATACCTTTGACGGTTTCAGCAATTTGATTCACTTCAGGATCAACGAAGATGACATCAATGACCCAGTCGGAGAAAAGAATCCATGAAAAACCCATGATTAAGTAAATCACGATGATTTTAACAGCTGCATAGGTGGGATTTAAATGTTTTTCCAATGATGTTGCTGTATGTATAAAGGGGTCTTTTTTAGGTGGTTGCATGATGGAACCTCCTTTTCTTCTTATTATACATGAAAAATCCTATCAATCGTGTAAACTTAAGAAAAAAAGCCATTATATGGCTTCATTTTGTTGTTCAATCGCGAGGTTTCTAACCCAGTGTTCTTTTCGATAGCGAGATAGACCAAATGCCATTTTGGGAATATCGAGTGATTGAACGATTAAAAACATGAGCGTCACAGGTAGTTGTGTTAAATACGCTAATAAAAGCGCGATGGGGACAGGTATGACCCACATGTATCCGGCATCCATCATAAATGTCGATCGCGTATCGCCACCTGCACGCAAGGTGAAATACATCGTAACATTGAATGAGAAAACAGGAATAAAGAGAGCATTGATCCGAATATTGAACTGAGCAATACTCTTTGTAACTTGTTCAACATCATAAATATTGAGAATGAAAAAAGATAAGATGAACAAGACAAGACCGGCAAGAGCAGCGACTAAGACTGCTGTTGTGATGAGTTTCTTCGAGTTCTCACGCGCTTCTTCGAGTTCGTTTCTTCCAAGTGTGTTGCCTACAAGCACAGCCACTGCAGTGGCAATCGCACCAAAAGTGACAAAGACAATTTGTGAAATAGCACTTGTGATATTCATGGCAGCGAGTGCTTGATCACCACGCGTTGAGTAAGCATGCAGAAAGACAGTTTGACCAGATGACCAGAATGCTTCATTCAAAAGCAGGGGAAGTGCCATAACGACAATACTTGAGAAGAGTTTAGGTTCAATCTTCAATAGATGACTAACCTTGGTATTAAAGATTTGACCCTTTCTTTCGAGAAGAATGATCACCAGGATAAATTCAACGATACGTGATGCTAGCGTTGCAATAGCTGCACCTTCAACACCTAATTTGGGAGCACCAAAGTTTCCGAATATAAAAATGAAATTCAGAAATGTGTTCGTCAAAATCGCTACAATCGAGATAATCAATAACGGTTTAGTGACTCCTGTTTCACGGAATGTATTAGAGATTGCTACACTGATAATCCAAGGAAAAGCACTCCATCTTGCGTATGAGAGATAGGTTAAAGCAAGATCAATGGTAGTTTCGTTTTTGGTAAAGATCATGATGAGTGAACGACCAAATAATGAGAAAAGAACAAACGATAATAGTGCAATTGAAAACCCGATTAAGAGTTTGAAGCGAAAGGTTTGTTTGAGTTTATCATAGTCTTTTGAACCGAAAAATTGAGCACTAAAAATCCCTGCGCCTCCCAAAGCTCCAAATGTGATTAAGATCACAATAAAGTAGAGTTGGTTGACAACAGAGACAGATGCGATTGCTTGTTCACCTAACTTACCCACCATCACATTATCCACCAACTGAACAGATGTTGTGATGAGTTGTTGTAAAACGAGTGGTGCAGCAACGAGCCATAACGTTTTGTAGAAGGCTTTATCACCAAAATGTAGTTTCATACGTACCTCTCAACTTTCACATTATAGCATGGATTGAAGCGATTATCAACGTTTGGTCATCATAAAAAAAACCTGCCGAAGCAGGTTATCGATTAGGGGATATCAATGATACGTAGTGTGTTGGTTGAACCATGTTTTTGAGCCCAACCTGAGGTGATAATGATTGTTGTTCCCGACTTAAATCCGAATTCCTTGGCTACATCAATGGCAACTCGGTCATAAAGCGTCATATCGGTGACATTCGATTTAAGTGCTGAGAATACACCCCAATAGTATGTCAAACGCTGACAGGTTTTTACATTATCAGTCACTGCAATAATGGGAACAGATGGTCTAAATTTGCATATACGCTTCGCTGTACCACCCGTTTCAGTAAATGCAATGATGACTTCTGCTTTACCTAATGCAAGAGCTGTTTGACTGACAGCAATACCGATGGCATCATTGACGGTCTGTTGTGATGATGCAATCGCGTTTTGAAGTTTTTCTTTGTAATTGATGTGATCTTCAATCGCTTTTGCAATGGTATCCATGACAAGAACCGCTTCAACAGGATATTCACCCGCTGCTGATTCACCAGACAACATGATCGCATCAGAACCATCTAAGATTGCGTTAGCAACGTCTGAAGCCTCAGCGCGTGTTGGACGAGGTGAATACATCATCGATTCCAGCATATGTGTTGCTGTAATGACGGGTTTACCTTTTTCGTTCGCCATCTTGATGATACGTTTTTGATAAAGGGGGACAAGCGATGTTGACACTTCGACACCTAAATCACCACGAGCAACCATCACACCGTCTGAGACTTCTAGGATGGACTCTAGGTTATCCACACCTTCTTGATTTTCAATCTTAGCGATTAACTCAATACTGGTGTTACCACATGCTTTTAAAATGTCACGAATCGCTAAAACATCTTCTTTTCTGCGGACGAATGATAAGGCAATCATATCAACATCCATTTTTGCAGAGAAGACGATATCATCGTAATCTTTTTTAGAGACGAATGGCATCGATAACTTCACGTTAGGAACGTTGACACCTTTTCTTGTTTTAATCGATCCCGAGTTATTGACTTCGCAAACAAGAATATCTCCTTTGTTTTCTAGAATGGTTAACTTCATTTTGCCATCATCAATTAAGAGATAGTCATCTTTTTTAATGTCAACAAAAAGTTCAGGACAGTCTATATGGAAACGTTCACGATTACCTAAAATAGGTTCTTTATAAACCTCAACACGATCACCTTTTTTGAATGTCGCGATATCATTTTCAAACTTACCTGTACGGATCTCAGGACCTTTCGTATCAGCAAGAATACCGATATAGCGATTTTTTCGTTTCGCAATTTCACGAATCATCTGAACACGTCTTCCGTGTTCTTCTTGATCGGCGTGTGAATAATTTAAACGTGCGACGTTCATCCCTGCATCAATCATCTTATCAATCATTTCGGGATTATCGATGGATGGACCGATCGTGCAAATAATTTTCGTTTTTCTTTTCATGTTGAACCTCCTCATTACTCCAATTTTCATTATACATGAAAACAGCGATGAATGCTATGCACAAAACAGAGACGTAAACGATTTCATGTCTTTTTTATTTCATTAAAAAAGAAGTCAAGCAATGACTTCTTTTTGATGATCATAAAGCTGAATAAATAATTGTCCGATATTTGGATCGAATTGTGTTCCAAGATTTCTTTTGATTTCTTCAATAGCTTCTTCATGAGTTAATGGTTTTCGATATGGTCTTTCTGAAACCATGGCGTCATACGAATCTGCGATTGAGATGATTCTTGCACGAATCGGGATGGATTCGCCTTTAATACCTCTGGGATAACCTCTACCATCATAACGTTCATGATGGGATAATATGTCTTGAGCGATTTCGGCATATTCGGGTGATGTTGATAGAATTCTGTATCCTATTTCAGGGTGACGCTTGATTTGTTCCCATTCTTTTTCATCAAGTTTCCCGGGTTTATTCAATATCGCATCATCAATCGCGATTTTTCCAATATCATGTAGATTACTAATTGCTTTAAGTAATGCAATTTCTTCATTCTTCATACCAAGAGCAGATCCGATATGGGCACAAATCTTTGATACTCTTGCTGAGTGCTTTTCTTCTCTTGGATTCTTTTCATGTAGCGTTTTTAAGATGGTTTTGATGGTTTCATTACGATGTGATGAAACTTCAAAAAGTTTGTGTGCATACATATCATCTTCAGATGCTTTGATGGTATCTTGAATGAGCGTTGATCCATCGTTGGTCGATAGACCAAAGGATACTGAGATGGCCATACCATAAACCGTGCGTTGCTCGATTTTTGATTTGGCATGATCGATCATACTTTTAGCTTTTTCATGAGGTGTTTTCGGTAACAAGATCACAAACTCATCACCACCGATACGAGCAATACGGCTTTCATCTTTAAACACTTGAATGAGTTCATCAGCAATTGTACAGAGCAATAAATCACCTGCATCATGACCAAATGCATCGTTCATGATTTTTAATCCATTGATATCAGCAATAATGATGGAAAGAGGGAAATACTTCTCTTGACTTAAGCGTAATAACTCATCTGAAAAGTAACGTCGGTTGTGCAAGTTTGTGAGTGGGTCACGGTAACTTAAATATAAAATTGATTGCTCATAACGCTTGCGTTCACTGATGTCCTGTGAAAATACAGTGACACCGATAACTTGCTCATGATCATTGATAATAGGTGAGTATTGTTCTTCTACGTATTTTTCAACCGCTGTTTCAATCATGGCTTCATAGGTATGTGATTCACCTTTCAATGACGTATCAATGCATGTTTTAATGCGCTCTTTCATGTGAGGATGCGTGACATAATCCAAGAAATTATGACCTTTTTCGATTTTAACTCCATAATATTGCATCATGGAATGTTCATGAAATTCATTAAAAGATAGGTAGTTATACAAATGATCAACTGCAAATACTTCCATCGCTCGCGTCGAGTCAATACTTGCTTGAAGGAGTAATTGTTGATTCTTAATCTTTTCTTGTGCAAGGAGTCGTTCTTTTTGAAAACTGACCACTTGAGCAAGAACCATGGTCACAATTGGATAAAGTGTGAGGTAGGGCAATATCGTGATACGGATCACATTGATTGCTGTCGAAAAAGGAGAGATCGTTAAGAAGCACAAAAGCGTCAAGATATGAGCAATGACACCTAATGATAAATATTCAAACCATTGTTTCATCGCGGGTAATCTATGTCTAAAGTAACTCCACGCAAAACCGAGTGAAGAGGTTACCAAGATGGTCAATACACCTGAGTAGACACCAGCTCCACCTTGTGTGATACGATATATAATGCCAATAAACGCTGAAACAGCTGTAGTGATAGGACCAAAAAATAGTCCTGTGACGACAAATAGCACGCTTCGTGTATCAAAGAATAAACCTTCGATGTAGAACCAGGAATTACGCATGACAAGGATGCTAATAGTACCAATGATCAGTCCTAAAACAATGGGTCTCCATCGTTGTTGTTTATTTTCTTGATAATTTGTCGCAGCATAAATTAAGCTAAGTGCAAAGAGCAAAATAGCATTATTGAGTAAGTCATTAAAAATGCGAAAAGCCTCTTCGAAGAATGTCATCATACACCTCATCAACTACATTGTCATTATATCATTGCGCCATTCTTTTTTATCTCATATATTTCTTAAGATATTCTTAAGTGAAGTTATTATGAATGCAATGAAAAGGCACTCCTCAGTGCCTTATCATCGTTTTATTTGTTGTGAGAAGTTGACAATTCTAAGATGATATGCGTTTATAAAAGGGTACTTCACTCAAGGAAATCAAATCCACAGATGATAATTCAATACCCCAATCGACAATCTTTTCCATCATCATCCCTTTGATACGAGCTTGTAGTGCAATCTTTTGTTGCGAGATGCCACGGGTGCCATAACGTTCTGCATAATTTTGAACAACTTCAAGTACAACACTTCTCATGAATTGGTCCACATTTTTTTCGTGATAATCGCGTTCATCCACAATCCGATACTGGACATTCATACTGAATGATAGTTTCGGTTCCCCATTGATTTCTATGATTTCACGATTAAGCATCAATTCGCGATCGATATCATAGAGCACAAGGCGATCGACGAAAGGCACTAAGAAGTGTACACCAGGTGCAAGTGGCTTGTAATAAACCCCATAACGTTCGATCAATGCAATCTTATGACTAGGTATCATACGTATGCGCGATAAAAGATAGACAGACAGGATGGAAAAACTTAACATGGAAATAACACCAAGATATTCACCCATAACGGTCCTCCTTTCTCGCAATAGGCGATTTGACACTACCTCACATATAGTTATAACATCAAGAAAGCAATAAAAACAGGGCGTATACGCCCCATTCGTACGACTATCATCTTTTTTGTTTTCATTTGTTTTCATTTGTTTTCATTCTGATGACGTTCGCGCAATAAAAAAATCCCCGATGGGGATTGGTGGGTATCATGGAGCGGGTGATGAGAATCGAACTCACGTCATCAGCTTGGAAGGCTGAGGTTCTACCATTAAACTACACCCGCAAAAGATAGATGGTCGGGAAGACAGGATTTGAACCTGCGACCTCCTGGTCCCAAACCAGGCGCTC
>CALKAH010000193.1 GCA_937983315.1 uncultured Acholeplasmataceae bacterium
GGGTATCTACACAGCAACTGTTCAACTTCATAAAGATATTAAAGCCATTTTTGAAGTACATATCGTTGAAAAGTAGGATTTGACCATGGCCAAAAGTTTACCGCACCATCAGGATGCGGAAATGAATGTTTTGGGTGCAATCTTTCTCGACCCCAAAGAGATTCTATCCGTGATGGATCAATTAAATAACGAAGACTTCTTTGATCAGGGACACCAACTGATCTTTCAAGCGATGAAGGATCTTCAAGCCGACAACATGAAAATTGACTATTCGTCGGTTGCGGCTAAACTGGAAGCACAACAGCTTTTAGCGAAAGTCGGAGGGATGAAATACCTTGTTCAACTTTCTGAAATGGTCCCTTCAACACGCCATTTAGATACTTACATCGACTTTGTAAAAGATAGTGCTTTAAAAAGAGAAACAATCAGTCTAGCATCAGAAATCCTTGAAAAAGGATATGAAGGTGAGATGGATGCAAGCGACTATGTCACCTATGCTGAAGAATCGATTTTTGCACTCGCTCAAAAAAGAAAGACCTCTGCATTTGCTGAACTTGCAGAAGTCATCCGGGAAGTGAAAGAAAAGACCGAACTTAACCGCGATAAAAAAGGTGGGATCACCGGTCTTCGTACGGGATTTAGTAACCTAGACCAACTCACAGCTGGTCTTCAACCTGAAGAACTCATCATTCTTGCAGCTCGTCCATCGATGGGTAAATCTGCGTTTGCGATGAACCTTGCGATTAACGTAGCAAAGCGTAATAACGATGGTCAAGCAGGTGTGGCTATTTTCTCACTTGAAATGAGTAATGAACAATTAGCAGCACGTATGTTATCATCAGAATCAAACATTGAAAACAATAAAATCAAAACCGGTCACTTAACAAGCCGTGAATGGCAATTTCTTGAAGGTGGTATGCAATCTTTAGCACGTTTAAAGATTATGTTTGATGATTCAGCATCCGTTTCAGTTGCTGATATTCGTGCAAAATGCCGTAAACTTTCTCAAGAAGGAAAACTTGACTTCGTCGTGATTGACTACCTACAACTCATCAAAGGTGATGATCGCTCAGGTAATCGTCAAGAAGAAGTTGCGAAAATCTCACGTTCACTCAAGCAGATGGCAAGAGAATTAAGAGTCCCGATCTTAGCACTTTCTCAGTTATCACGTGAAGTTGAAAAGAGAGAAGACAAACGTCCTCTTCTAGCAGACTTAAGAGAATCTGGATCAATTGAACAAGATGCCGATATCGTCATGTTCTTGTATCGTGAAGATTATTATGAACGGAAACAAGAAAACAAAACCGGTGAAGTTGAACTCTCGATTGCTAAAAACCGTCAAGGGATGGCTGGGGTTGTTCTTAAATACCGTTTCGATACCGAATTCTCACGATTTACTGCACAATCTGAACGCGAAGAAGAAGCATTTAAAGACTAAAGACAAAAAGGGTGTTGCTCACCCTTTTTTCATGAAAAAAGCCCTTGGTCAAGGGCTTTTGTGCTATTTGAGTGTAAAGTTTAACATCCAGATGTGCTTTTCGAAACTTGATAGGGTTTGGATGAGTAAGTCTGCTGTAACTTCATCGCCCAAATCTTGAGAAATCTTTAACGCTTCTTTGAGTTCAGTTGCAATCAACTTGAAATCATCCAAAATGTGTCTCACCATGTCTTCAGGTCTTTCTGTACCACTTGCTTCCTTTAAGGATGTAATGGCAAGATAACCTTTTAGATTCGATACGGGTGCGCCACCAATCATCAAGATTCTTTCTGCAAAAGCATCATATAGTTCGTTCACTTCATCATAAAACTCTTCAAATTTCGCATGGAGTTGATAAAACTGTGGGCCAGTAACATACCAGTGAAAGTGGTGTAACTTGGTGAAGAGTACACTGAAATTAGCAACCTGTTTGTTTAAAACCTGATACAATTTTTCCATATAATTCACTCCTTTTCTTTATTTCAATTCTATTTTACCATATCTTCTTGTATTTCTCTTTCATTATGCCTTGATTGCATGAAAAGTGTGGGTGAAATCACATGATTTGTTGGTAATATTCCCCATTTTATGGTATGATGTTTTAACGGGTGATATGATGTTTGATCGATTATCAATCATGGAAAAACGGTATACCGAAATCCAAGAAAAGCTGGCATCTGGAACACTAGATGTCAAAGAAATGACCAAATTATTAAAAGAATCGAGTTCTTTAGAGGATGCTGTTGAAGCATATCGCTTCTACAAAAATAAAGAAGCCGAATTAAGCGATCTCGAATCGCTTTTAGAACTTGAGACCGATGAAGATTTAGTTGACATGGCAAAAAATGAAATCACATCACTTCGTGATGCATTGGTTCAAACCGAAGAAAAGCTCAAGATTTTACTTCTTCCTAAAGATCCTAATGATGATAAAAACGTCATTGTCGAAATCAAAGGTGCTGCAGGTGGCGATGAAGGTAATATCTTCGCAGGGGATCTTTTTAGAATGTATTCACGCTACGCGGAAACCAAAGGATGGAAGATTGAAATCTTATCAGCATCCGAAGGTGCGATGGGTGGCTACACCTCGATAGAATTCATGGTTTCAGGTAAACTCGTTTACTCGCTTTTAAAATACGAATCGGGTGTACACCGCGTTCAGCGCGTTCCAGAAACGGAATCGATGGGCCGCGTCCATACCTCAACCGCGACCGTTCTCGTTATGCCAGAAGCTGAAGAACTTGAAGTTGACGTCAAATGGGATGATATTCGTGTGGATACCTTCAACTCATCAGGTCCAGGTGGACAATCGGTGAATACCACAAAATCTGCAGTACGTTTAACCCATGTACCTACCGGTATGGTTGTCGACTGTCAAGAAGGAAAAAGCCAACACGAAAATAAAGATAAAGCCTATCGCTTACTGAAGACACGTATTTATGACATGTATCTTCAAGAGCAACTTGAAAAAGAAGGTGCAGAGCGTAAAGCATTGGTGGGACGTGGTGAAAGAAGCGAAAAAATTCGCACCTATAACTACCCACAAAACCGTGTATCTGATCACCGGATTGGTTTAACGCTACAACGCTTGGATGTCATTATGGAAGGTCGTATTGACTTAATTATTGAACCCCTCATCAATGAATTCCAAAAGCGCCAACTGATGGGTGAAACGCTGTGACCTACGAAGCATTACTCCGTTTAGCATATAAAAAAGTCAGAGAACATCAAGGTGAAGAAGAAGCCGCAAAACTGCTTTTGATGGAACTTTCAACCCTTGATCCTCACGCGTTTTACATGGCGATGAAAGATTCAGTGAGTGATGAACTCAAGGAAAACTATCTCCATCAATTGGACCAGTATTTGATCAATCATATACCAATTCAACACTTGATTGGACATAGTTATTTTTACGGTTATTTACTCAAAGTCAATGAACATGTTCTCATTCCTCGACCAGAAACCGAACAATTAGTCGATCATGTGCTCTATTTCATTGACACCTATTTTCCAAAAGGACCAATCCATGCACTTGATTTAGGAACAGGTTCAGGATGCATTGGTTTAACACTCGCTAAAGAAGAACCTCGGATTCACATGATCGCATCTGATATCAGTGTTGAAGCTCTTGAAGTGGCACATGAAAACGCAACACTTCTCGATGTTGATGTCAACCTCATTCAATCCGATCTTTTTCAAAAGATAACAGGATCATTTGATATCATTGTCTCCAATCCACCTTATATCCCTGATAGCGAAGTGGTTGAAGATATCGTGTCAAAAGAACCAGCGGTTGCACTGTATGGCGGATCACTTGGTGTTGACTTCTATCAAAAAATCTTAGCTCAAGCCAAACCATTTCTAAGAGAAAAGGCACTCCTTGCATTTGAACATGGTTATCAACAAAAGGCCATCATCAAGGGATTTATCGATGAACTTTATCCTGAAGCAATCGTTATTCAAATGAAAGATTTGCAAGGAAAAGACCGGTTTACCTTTGTTGGACTCGGTGGAATACTCAGTGAAGAATAAAACAGTCGGAAAGAACGCTTTCTGACTCTTTTTTTTCTATCTTTTCATGAAAGTGTTATATAATAGGAAAGGTTAGAAAAGAG
>CALKAH010000194.1 GCA_937983315.1 uncultured Acholeplasmataceae bacterium
GGCACACGCATTCAACTCAAAGGAGTTGTCTCCTTTGACATTGATACAAAGGATTTAGTGCTCAAAGAAAAGGAAGATCTTTTAAGTGATGACTTCATTTTTGAATATGTCAAAAACCATCCTATCAAAGTCATTGCTGGTACAGGTGGTTCAGATGAACACAGCGTAGGTATGCGTGAAGTTTTAGATATCAAGCATGGTGGCATTGAAAAATACGGTATTCAATATCAGTATCTCGGAACGAGTGTTCCCATTGAGAAATTCATTGATGCAGCTATCGAGACAGATGCAGATGTCATCATGATCTCACTGATCATTTCACATGATGATATCCATTATAAAAACATGGAAAAATTGCATCACTACGCGATTGAAAAAGGCGTTCGACATAAGTTGATCTTGCTTGCAGGGGGTACACAAGTCACACCTGAACTTGCAAGACAATATGGTATGGATCAAGGATTTGGTCGTGGGACGAAAGGAAAACATGTCGCTTCATTCATTGTGAAGCGTCATACGGCTATGTATGAGAATTGATGTTTTAGTTGCAGAAATTGGATCAACAACAACGGTCGTTAATGCATTTAACATCCATGAAGAGCCCGTGGTTTTTTTGGGGCGAGGACTTCATCAAACAACAGTCGATACGGATGTTAGAGAAGGACTTCAAGGTGCAATTGATGATCTTATGAAAAACCTAGGTGTCGACCTTTTGACATATGGTGAACTGTATGCATCCTCTTCTGCAGCAGGTGGACTCAAGATGACCGTTCATGGTCTCGTCTATGAGATGACCGTGAAAGCTGCAAAAGAAGCAGCACTCAATGCAGGTGGAAATATCCATCTTGTCACAGCAAATCAAATTGATGACATCCATCTCGAAAAAATAAAAAGTATTAAGCCCAATATCGTGGTCGTTGCCGGTGGCACCGATTATGGTGAACAAGAAGTTAGCTATAACAATACAGTTCTTCTTGCTCAACTGGGTATACCCATGATTTATGCGGGTAATATTGCCAATCATGAACGCATCAAAAAGCTGGGATATTCTCACATTCGAATGGTTGATAATGTTTACCCTCGTGTTGATGATTTCAACATCATGCCGCTTCGTGAAGCCATATATGAGACATTTGAGAAACATATCATCCATGCTAAAGGGATGGAACATGTTTTTCAAATGGTTCAAAAGGGAATTATCCCAACCCCAGGAGCTGTCATGGATACAACCATGTTACTTCATGAGCTTTTCCAAGGTGTCATGACACTTGATGTTGGAGGTGCAACCACGGATGTTCATAGTATCTCTGAACCCAAGATGGAATTTAAACGTATGCTTGAAGGACAACCTCTCATGAAGCGAAGCGTTGAAGGAGATTTAGGTGTCTATATTAATCGGAAAAGCGTACTAAAGACGTATAAGGAATCAGAGATTAACCGAGTATTTGGACGGTCCAAAGAAGAGATCATTTCTATCCTTCAACAAGAACCCTTTATTCCACAAACACAAGAAGGTCAAGAGATCATTGATCATTTAACCGAACGTTGTGTTGAACTTGCACTTGATAGACATGTTGGCGATCTCAAACGCATCTTTACCACCAACGGTTATCAAGTGATTCCTGAAGGTAAAGATACGACACAAGTCAAAGCGATCTTTTTAACAGGTGGAGCCCTTCGATATGCCAATCATCCCGAACAGATGATTAGACGTTATTTGTCGCGTCAAAAGACCAAATTAATTCCCGATGTTAAGACACCCATCTATCTCGATGAACACTATATTTTCGCCTCACTTGGCGTCTTATCGCGTATTTATCCCGATCAAACAAAGAAGCTTATTCATCAAACGATGAAGCGATTGGAGGACTGTGATGTATCCTAAAATTACAATTAATCTGTCCCACTACAAAGATAACCTCAGATACTTATCAAATATTCTAAAGCGTCAAGGTATTAAGCTTGTCCCTGTAACCAAAGTATTTTGTGGGGATCAGAATCTGATCGATTTGATCAATCAATCAGATGTTGAGATGATTGCTGATTCTCGAATCTCAAACCTTAAAAATATCAAGACATCGAAGAAGAAGATGCTTTTACGCATACCCATGATTTCAGAAATTTCTGAGGTCATTCGGTATGCCGATGTTTCACTCAATTCAGAAATTGATGTCATCATCGCACTCAATCAAGAAGCTAAACGTCAAAAGAAAATACACGACATCATCATCATGTATGATATTGGTGATCTACGTGAAGGTGTCTATTATCAACATGATGATCATGTCTGGATAGAAACCATCAAATCCATGAAGAATATTCGTTTGATCGGTATAGGAACAAATCTCACTTGCTATGGTGGTGTTATTCCTACACAGAAAACGTATGCTAAACTTAAAGAAATCAAAGATCGTGTGGAAAGTATTGTAGGCTATCCCATGATGATCATATCAGGGGGAAACTCATCGTCTCTACCATTGGTGATGGATGAAAAGTTACCAAAATATATCAATCAACTGCGTGTGGGCGAAGCTCTCGTCTTAGGTAGAGAAACAGCTTATGGTCAAGACATTATTGGGATGCATCAAGATGTATTTACGCTCGATGCTGAAATCATTGAACTCAAAACAAAGCCTTCCAAACCAGAGGGGAAACTTGGGGTTGATGCATTTGGTCATCGTGTCAGATTTACTGATCGAGGGATGATTAAGCGTGGGATTCTTGCGATTGGTAAACAAGATATTGCACTTGATCAATTAAAACCTCCCGCAGGTGTAACCATACTGGGTTCATCTTCGGATCATTTGATTGTTGAACTTCAAGATGATCGTTACCATCTTGGCGATACGATTCATTTTGGTTTAAGTTATGGAGGTATCTTATCACTGATGACCTCCCCTTATGTGGAGAAACACTATGTTCTATCGTCCAACGTGGGCTGAGATTGATGTGGATGCATTAATCCAAAACTATCGTTATGTTAAAAACAAAGTTCATCCTAAAACCATCATTCCAGTGATTAAAGCAAATGCTTATGGGCATGGTGCGATAGAAGTGATGAAGGCCTTAGTCCATGAAGGTGTTCGGTTTTTTGCTGTCTCTTTATTAGAAGAAGCGATTGAACTTCGAAAAGAAAATCAAGAGATTGAAATCTTGATGTTGGGTCCCGTATTACCATCTCAATTGGCATTATGTGAGATGCATCACATTCAATTTACACTCTATGATCAAGAACTTGCAGATGAAGTTCTACGCTATCCACGCACTCTCTCCTTTCATCTCAAATATGATACAGGCATGCATCGCTATGGTTTTACATCTGAACAAGAAGTGATCAAACTGATGGATGCGATGAAGAATACACCCCATCAACTCATTGGAATATTTAGTCATTTTGCAACAGCAAATGAACAAAACGACCTCTTTTTTCAGCAGATTGCAAAGATGAAATCATTGATGGAGCATCTTCCATATTTGCCACCCATGATTCACCTATCCAATTCATCATCGAGTTTACGTTATGAGAATCATTTTGATTTTACATCGCACGTACGTCTCGGTATCTCACTGTATGGACTGTCTCTTGATGAAGATAAAACAGGATTGCATCCTGTGATGAAATTGAAATCGAAAGTTGTTCAAGTCAAATCACTACATCCAGGTGAAACCGTTGGTTATGGGGCAACCTATCAAGCCAAGGAAGTAGAAAGAATCGCTATTCTCCCCATTGGTTATGCTGATGGTTGGATCAGACGAAATAAGACAGGTATGGTTGAAATAAGGGGGCAACGCTATAAAATCGTTGGTATCATTTGTATGGATGCATGCTTCATTAAAGTTGATGATTCCATCGAAGTAGGTGATGAAGTCACACTCTTTGGTGGATTAATCTCAACCGATGAAGTAGCAAGACGCTTATCAACCATCAACTATGAAGTCACTTGTTTAGTTGGTGCACGTGTACCACGTTGTTACACGAAAGGAGGAATTTCATGATTAACGTGACATCTGAAATTGGGAAACTCAAGACCGTTCTTCTTCATCGTCCAGGTAAAGAACTAGAGAACTTGACACCGGATGTTTTAGAAAAACTTCTTTTTGATGATATTCCCTACTTAAAAGTTGCTCAAGAAGAACACGACCTGTTTGCTGAAACGATGAGAAAAGAGGGTGTTGAAGTGCTTTACTTAACCGATATGGTGACTGAAGCTCTTGAAGCGCATCCTGAGGTGTTATCTCACTTCATCAATTCGTTTATTGAAGAATCAAAGATTAAATCTCACACCATTAAAACAGCTCTCTATCAATTCTTATCGAGCTTACCATTGAAAGACATGATCCAAAAAATGATTGAGGGTATTCGTACCAATGAGATTACCTTACCCAATAAGAATTCAATCATGGATATGCTTGAAGATGAGTATCCTTTTTATACCGACCCCATCCCCAATTTACTGTTTCAACGTGATCCCTTCTCAACGGTTGGTCATGGAGTTGCGATGAGTAAAATGAGTACACAAGCAAGACAACGAGAAACAATTTTTGCTGAATACATGCTTAATTATCATCCACGATTTAAAGATCACCCACTGCCTTATTATTATCACCGATTGAATCGTTATCCTCTTGAAGGTGGCGATATCTTAGTGTTATCCAAAGATGTGATTGCGATGGGGATTTCATCACGCACTGATCCTCGTGCGATTGAATACTTTGCAGAAAAACTCTTTGAAACATCAAAAGATTTTAAAACTGTTCTTGCATTTAATATTCCTAAAAGCCGTGCATTCATGCACCTTGATACCGTGTTTACTCAAGTCGATTATGGGATCTTTACGATTCATCCAGGGATTGAGAATAAACTCACCGTCTTTGAAATCGTCAAAGATGAGACACGCTTTACCATTACCAAAGTTGTTGGTTTACTCGAATCAGTTCTTGAAAAACATTTGAATCGGCCTATCACACTCATCCGATGTGGTGGGAAAGATCAAATTACAAGTGTCAGAGAACAGTGGAATGATGGTGCAAACACACTTGCGATTGCACCAGGTAAAGTGATTGTTTATGATCGAAATCATGTGACCAATCAAATGCTTAAAGAAGCGGGGATTACCGTACTTACGATTGAATCCAGTGAATTATCAAGAGGGCGTGGAGGTCCCAGATGTATGAGTATGCCCCTAGAAAGAGAAGACATATAAGAGGAGAAAACGATGAACTTAAAAGGAAGACATTTACTAACGCTTTTAGATTATTCACCTGAAGAGATTGATTTCTTATTGAAACTATCTAAAAAATTAAAAGAACAAAAAAGATTAGGCATTACCCATAAAGTATTGTCTGATAAAAATGTTGTCTTACTGTTTCAAAAAGATTCAACGCGTACCCGTTGTGCGTTTGAAGTTGGAGCTCTTGATCTCGGTATGGGTGTGACCTACATTGGACCTACAGGTTCACAGATGGGTAAAAAGGAATCGGTCAAAGATACAGCGCGTGTACTGGGTAGAATGTATGATGGTATCGAATTTAGAGGATATTTACAAAGTGATGTTGAGATGCTGGCGAAGTACTCGGGTGTTCCCGTATGGAATGGTCTAACTGATCAATATCACCCCACCCAAATACTTGCTGATTTACTGACCATTTGGGAAAAATGTGGTCATTTAAAAGGGATCCGATTAACCTATTTTGGGGATGCAAGAAATAACATGGGCAATTCGCTCATGATTGGTTGTGCAAAGATGGGTATGCATTTTACAGCTGCAGCACCAAAAGATTTATGGCCTCATGAGAAACTTGTTGAAACATGTCAACATATTGCAAAAACAACAGGTGCAACCATTACACTCACCGAGGATGCTGAGTTAGGAGCAAAAGATGTCGATGTCCTTTATACTGATGTATGGGTATCGATGGGTGAACCTAAAGAAGTATGGCAAACCAGAATTGAAAGATTACATGGTTATCAAGTCAATTCACGATTAATGAAACTCGCAAAACCAACAGCCATCTTCATGCACTGCTTACCCGCATTCCATGGACTTGATACAGAAGTTGGTCAAGAGATCGCAAAGACGTTTGGTGAACTTTATCCCAATGTGAAAATGGGATCACTTGAAGTGACGGATGAAGTGATTGAATCCAAACAAAGTGTTGTATTTGATGAAGCTGAAAACCGCATGCACACCATTAAAGCTGTGATGTATGCAACATTAGGTGAACCCCGTGTCTAGATACGTCATATCCTTAGGGGGCAATGCCCTCGGTAATAACGCCGATGAACAAAAGCGTTTATTAAATCATGTCGCACATGCGATTTATCCGCTGATTGAAATGAATCATGACATCGTGATCGTTCATGGAAATGGTCCACAGGTAGGCATGATCAATTTAGCTTTTCAGGAATCGACCTCAACACCTGTCATGCCATTTGCTGAATGTGGTGCGATGAGTCAAGGCTACATTGGTTATCATATTCAAAATGCTTTACAAAATATCATGAGAGAACGTCATATCAAACGTCCGATATCAACCATCGTCACACAAGTGTTGGTTGATATTGATGATCCTGCATTCATTCATCCAACCAAACCTATTGGTAGTTTTTATACCTTTGAAGAAGCAGAAAAGATGAAAAATGAACTTGGATATACCATGGTTGAAGATGCGGGTAGGGGTTACAGACGTGTCGTCGCATCGCCTAAACCAATCGATATCATTGAAAAAGAAAGCATACTAACACTGCTTGATCATAAAGAAATTGTAATTGCTGCAGGCGGTGGCGGTATACCTGTCATTGAAAAGAATGGTAAACTTGAAGGTATTGATGCAGTCATCGATAAGGATTTTGCAAGTGCGAAGATGGCTGAAATTGTCGGTGCAGATGAATTGATCATTTTAACCGCGGTTGAGCATGTATTCCTTCATTTCAATACACCAGAACAAAAAGCATTATCTCAAGTGACAGTTTCTGAACTCGAAGGATACTTAAAAGAGCAGCACTTCAAAAAAGGATCCATGTTACCTAAGATTGAAGCATGTATGATGTTTGCAAAAGCTACGGGAAGACCTGCAATTATTGCAGCACTTGAAAAAGCAGTGGATGCATTTAAACGTCAAAGTGGGACCATGATTATGCCTTAATGAACATCCAGTCATCGACTGGGTGTTTTTTTATGCATAAAAAACAGACAAGAATATGTCTGCATCTCGATTTCTATTTCAATTATCCCTATTCGTATGAGTTGATTAAACTTTTTAATGATGGTGGACAAAATATAGCCATTATTTGAGTTTATGTTGAGAATATTACGTTCTCATCATTGGTAAATATCGTGTTCTAAAGATTCAATCAATGGATTAAGAAGCTGCATATCACGCTTATCTTGTGGATGATTAATCGCATCATAAAGGGCTCTTTCTTCATCGGTTAAGTGTTCTTTCTTCGCCATCATTTTATGAATCATGTTCAATAACGTGCGATGGAACCAATTCATATGACTGACGTCAAATGTTCCTGGATAGTAGTAGACTTCTTTGAAGTGATAGCTAAAGATGTCTGAATTCGCAGCTTCAATACGTGGTATTGCCTCAAAGGCAGTATCTGTTAGTCCAACAGCGAACAAGTATCGTTTCTTTGACTCAAGATGTTTTTGGAATCGTTTGACTGTTTTTAATATGGAAAGTCTTGAAATGTAAACACCACCACCGAATATAATGATTTTCGCATCGAGGATATCTTTCTTTTTTACATCCTTATAGGATTTAGCAACAGCACCAACACAATCAGCTAAATAGTGAGCATATGATTTTGTAGCCCCATATTGACTACGATAAATAATCAGGATACTAGACATTTTAATAACCTCCTTTGAAAAATATCAATCAGTACTTAAGTTAAGCAAAGAAAAGAGATGCTCTTAATCATCATTTAGACAAAAGAAACGTTATAAACTACCTCTAAGTTAAAAGAAAAACCCTTCGTTGTCAAGGGTTTATCGATCGTTATGAGTGAAAATGTCATTATGATGATTGTAAGGATTTCATGATTTCAATACCAGCATGATGTCCAGTATCCTCATAGATGAGGCTACCTCTTTGATACAATTTAATCGTGATTTGACCAGAAAGACCTTCCTTGATTTGATTGATCATTGCACCATCTTTAGGTGAAGCAAGTGCGATTTCTGTTTGAGAACTCGCTTGAATATCAAGTAAATAGCGACCTTTCTTAATGACATAGTGAACTGTTTTGGGTTCTACTTGTTCCAAAACAACTTTCGCACCATTATAAGTTGCAAAACGATACTCGCGTCCTTGATAGTAAAGATTAGCGATCAACCCTTTGAAATAGAACCCAAGAAATGGAATATCTGCATAAGAAAACATGAATGATGTTTTATCATCGTTAAAGTGATTGGACTGTAGCCATACATAAGCTCTTGGGAATGATCGTCCCCAATCTTTTTCGATGTAGCCCTTCCCATGATCAAATGTTAAAATCGATTGATTGAGTTTTAAGGATCCATCTAACTGATGTGTCATACTCACGATGCCATGATAACACTCCATAAAGTTGAAGTAACCAAAAAATCCCATGATATTCGGCGTGAATAAAGTTCTTTCGATGGGGGTAATATTGGATAAGATCAATGTACCCGATAAATCGATTTTCTGATTTTTAAGTTTAATCGTGATTTTATCAAGAGAAAAAGTGTTATCAGCAATCTGAACAAAGAACTGATCATGACCAAAACGAAATTGATCAATATTATACCGAAAATAATAGGTTGCGAGCTTAGTTTGTCCCTCACGATGTTCGGATATAAAGACTTGGATAAACGCGTGAGGATCCTTTTGATGTTTACTGATCCCAGGAATAAATGCCAAGGTCGTATGCTCATCAGCACTCACGAGTTTATAATACCAGCCTTCAAAATATTTATCTTTTTTCTTATTGCCCTGAAAATATTCAGGGTGAATCAACTTTTTCACATACATGATCTCACCTGAAAGAAAAAGCTAGGTTTTTTACGCCTAGCGATGAATTTTTTAAGCGGGTTGAAGTGCACCAAAGAGCACGAGCCATGCAAGAATGGATTTAGCAACCAAACTTAAAACGATATACGTACGTTCACCATAAAGGTAATCTTTCCACTTGCCCACTTTCTTATATTGTAACACCATGTTGATGGGGAATGTGTTAAATGCCACAAAATATGTACCAACGATTGCCCACACGAACCAAGGAGGTGTTACATCACCAGAACCTAGCATGTATAATACAATCGCAATCCAGGGTGCAATCCCTGCTACAGATCCCCATACAAAGGGACCCCAGTTCACTTTTTCACCTTCAGCACGCTTGGAGTTGATGATTTCCATGTCGAGACCAAAGAGGTTCATGGCTGCGTTAACAATGAAGATTAAGATGAGTGATCCAATGTCATAGATACCAAAGAGTGTTGAGATGAGCACGATCATCACGGATGAAGAGAGTGCATATTCAAACCATCTTAGTTTGTTGATGCCTTTAGACAAATCGCGGTTATACATCTCATTGATTTTTTTAGGGAAAGAGATGAGGGCATGTGCACCTGCTGATAAGAGAAGGAAAACACCAACCAAAATACCAAAGGGCAAGTCAAAGAGTGCCTTTTGATCTAAAAATAAACGTTGTGCGACGGTATCGTAATTCAGGAAGTTTTGTGTAATCGTGATTTTAAAAGCAGGATTAATGTCTCCTAAGACCGTCACGGCAAATACAACCATGAGCAACCCTTGTACAAGGTGAAATGCTCCCATAATCATGTTAAATCGTCTTAATTTTTCAAAAGTCGTTTTTTGCATTATTTTTCTCTCCATTATTCATTTACATCATCATTTTATTCCAAATTGGTGATGCTTTAAAGTAAAATGCTTTGAAATCGAAATAAATATCGTGTATGATGAAACCTGTAGGTTTGAAAAAGTATCGACACCACGATTTGAAGTGTCGATGGCTACGTAGAATGATATAATAAAAGTAATCCATCATCCAGTGAGGTGTCTTCATGAAGAAGAAAATCATCATCATAGGTGCAGGTACAGCTGGACTTGCATGTGGTATCAGACTACAAACGTTAGGCTTTCAGTGCGAGATTTATGAAAAAAACAATCAAGTCGGTGGTCGTATGTATCAAATTCGCGAGAAAGGCTTTTCTTTTGATGTAGGTCCTACGATTGTACTGATGCCCAAGATGTACCAGGAATTATTTCGCTTCAGTGGTGCAAACCCAGATGATTATATACCCATGACGTTACTTGAACCCATGAACACGATTCATTATCCTGACGGTTATTCATTTTCAATCTCATCGAATCTACCCAAGTTTATTGGTCAACTTGAATCATTTTCTGAAGAAGAAACAGCGGGTTATCTTCGTTATTTAAGCGATGTTTACAAACGCTATATCATTGCTAAAGAAGCATTTTTGGAAAAGTCGTATCGTAGACCTCGTGACTTTTATCATTTTAAAACCCTTCATGCACTTTTTAAACTTCGAACATTAAATAATGCCTATTCATCGATATCATCATTTGTTGAAGAAGATAAACTAAGAAAAGCATTGAGCTTCCAAACGTTGTATATTGGAATCTCTCCGTTTTCTGGACCTTCCATTTATACGATCATTCCGATGATTGAACTTTTATATGGTGTTCATTACATCAAAGGTGGTATGTATCAAATGGCTAAGGCGATGGAAAGACGCTTCATCGAATTAGGTGGTCACCTTCATTTGAATCAAACTGTTGATGAAATTGTCATCGATAAAGGTGTCGCAAAAGGCATTCGTATTGATGATCGTTTCATCGAAGGTGATGCTGTTTTATCGAATGCAGATTTCCCTTGGACCATGAAACATCTGATTAAGAATAAAAAGGATAAAGGAAAATATACGGATCGAAAGATCGATAAGATGGAGTATTCGTCATCATCATTGATTATGTATCTTGGCCTCAATAAAAAGTATTCTACAACAGTTCACCAAATTCATTTTGCACACGATTTCAAAAAGAATATCGAAGAGCTTTTTATTGGTGTTGTTCCTGAAGACCCGTCCTTTTATCTGTATTCCCCCACTCAAATTGATCCTGACTTAGCACCACAAGATCATGAGATTTTATATGTGCTTGTTCCCGTACCATCGCTTCATCAAAACAACATTCAATGGGATGAAACCCTTGTGAATAAGGTAAAGATCCTTGTGATGAATAAGATCAAATCAATCCATGGATTTGAGGATATTCAAGATCATGTGGTGTATGAAAAAATCTTTACACCCAAGCACTTTGAGTCACAGTTTAATCTGCAGTTTGGTGCAACTTTTGGACTAAAACCCACGATCCTTCAAAGTCTTTATTTTAGACCACAAGCAACAAGTCGAACAGTTAAAAATCTTTATTTCACAGGAAGTAGTACACACCCAGGCGCAGGCGTTCCTATTGTACTCATGAGTGCAAAGATTGCGACACAAGAGATTGTGAGGGATCTAACATGATGCCACTTGATCTGATTAGAATCATACTCGTGGGTCTACTTGTTGTAGGATATGGCTGGATGATGATTGCTGACTTTAAAAGAAGACAACACGATATAAAAGCGTGCGAAGAGATTATTAAAAAGAATTCACTCACGTTTTATAAAGCATTTTCAAAGATTCCACATCAAAGAAAAAGAGAAGCGGTTTATGCGGTTTATGCGTTTTGTCGCTATGCAGATGACTTGATTGATGAAGATCATGATGAGGTTGGACTTAACACGCTCAAAGAAGAACTAGATGTGTATGTTAAAGGTCAAACACCCAATCATTTTCGCTGGCGCGCATTACGTCAAACAACAAAGTCCTTTTACCCGAAAGACTATAATTTCAAACCTTATTATGACATGATTGAAGGTCAAAACATGGATTTGAATTTCAAGGGTTACCAAACAGAAGAAGAATTATTAAACTACTGTTATCATGTAGCAAGTACGGTTGGTTTAATGCTCGTTCCCATCCTTGCAAATAAGCATCAAGATCAGCTCAAGGAATTTGCCATTAACTTAGGATATGGCATGCAAATCACCAATATTTTGCGTGATATTGGAGAGGATTTTAAGAACAATCGGATCTATTTACCACGTGATCTCATGGAGAAAGCAAATTACTCAACAGATGATTTGGCTCATGGTAAGATAAACATAGAATTTATAAATTTGTTTGAGGGTCTTGCGAAGAAAGCAGAAGTTTATTTTGAACAAGCACTTCATCAGATGAATCTCTTTGATCAAGATGTTCAACTACCATTGGCATTGTCGATCATCTTGTATCGCGAGATTATTCAAGCGTGTCGTGAAAGTCAATATGATGTTTTTTCAAAGAAGAATTATGTATCTGATCAGCGTAAAGATGTGTTGATTCGAAACTATATGGAATCCATGAAGAGAGGTTAGAATATGTCAAATGTTTGGGGATTAATCTTATCGTATGTCTTAATATTTTTAATTATTGGTATATCCACAGTTCTACAAAACAAGAAAATATTGGGTGAAGAAGGAGCACGTAAATTCATTCATATCGGCGTATCGAATTGGTGGATTTTGGCGATGATTTTTTTCACAGGAGACAATGCAGTATGGTTTGCGATGATACCTCCTGTAACATTTATTGTTTTAAATTATTTATCCTATCGTCTAAATCTTCTTAAGGCGATGGAACGTGGTGGAAAAGGCAACTTAGGTACTGTCTATTTCCCCATTTCACTTCTCATTCTTGTTATCCTCACATTTGGTGTACTAAAGCGACCAGAAATTGGAGCGATTGGTATTTTAATCATGGGTTATGGTGATGGTTTAGCTGCAGCAATCGGAAGTAAATATGGAAAACACAAACTCGTCTTCGGCAAATCAGTTGAAGGTACAGTGACCATGTTTGTTGCT
>CALKAH010000195.1 GCA_937983315.1 uncultured Acholeplasmataceae bacterium
CATACGAGATCGTATTCGGTGACGGAGTTCAGACGTGTGCTCTTCCGATCTTGATACTTCAGGCGTCGCATCAATCTTAATAATCGTTTGGAATAATTTAAGGGGATCGGTCGTATCCGTAATCGTTAAAGGAATATTGACGATAAAATCACCGTTCATTGTGATATAGGGAACAAATGCTGTCATTGTATACTTTTCAAATAAAGGTGATTCAATCAAAACACCTGGCGTTGCTTGATTTTCACGCATGAAGAATTCAAACATACGGTTTAAGGTAAAATCGTCAAGTTCAATAAATGGTGTTGGGTCTTCACTACCAAGTGTTGAGAAAATCATCGCACTAGCTTTGGAAGCTAAGATCGATTGAAGGTGCGCTTCATTGATAATCTTATCCGCTTCTTGGAGTTCAAATGGTGCGGTATCATCCTTGGTTTTACCGAGTGCAAGATCTACATTAAAGTCGCCATCTTCAAAACCAATATCTAATAATTCATTTTCTTCAATAAATGCAAGTAGGGATTGGATCATCGCTTTTTGTTGGGGTTCTTCAATCATTTGATCAATGACGGAATCAACACTCATTCTGATTTCACGATTGGTAGCATCAAATGTTGCAAGACCACCTAATTGACCATCGATCAAATCTTTAATCGATTGTCCAGCAATTTGTTCAGTGACCCATGATGCAACACTGAATGTCCACGCAAGAGGGAGATTACCAATGGTTAATTTATCGAGTTTTAAGACCACTTCATCGGTATCAGCTGTAATCTTAAATGCGATGAGTAAACGTGTCTTATACGTAAATGTTGACACGAACACATGAGCACCCGATTCAATTTCAATGACATCATCTTTGAATCGAATCCAAGAACCTTGATAACCGAAAAAACTTTCTTTTATGACATAATTCTTTTCATCTTCAGTAGCACCATCAACGAGATAATTGGCATTGATCGTACGCATTTGATTGAGAATAAGCGAGTTAGCATTTTCTTGTGCAAGCGATAATCCTACCGTGGATGTACTATCGTTGCTTAAGAGGAAACTATCAACATCTTCTTGAATCATTTCAGTTAATGATACAGCTTCAATATCACCAAATTCATCGGTTGGAATGGTCACTGGCTTATAGAGAAGTGCCAGTAAAATCAAAGGAATCGCAAGAATGGAAAGGATCGGCAATACAATGAGTTTAAATAAAAACTTCATAAGACATCACTCCTTTTGTTATCTTCATCATAATACCAACACCCTAAAAATACAATCATTTCGCATGCGATTTATTATAAAATACGGTGTGGAAGGAAATTGAGGAATAATGCACCATGATGCGAATCTCTTCACTGGATGTTATGTTGGTTTTCACTTGTATGTGGTATAATCAAATCAATCTACAATCAAGGGGGACATCTTATGTCAGTATCTGTGAATAAACTTATCGCCTTTTTCTATTGGTTAAGAAATGTTTCGTTTGCCCTACAGGCTGTTTTAATCATGGTTTCACTGCTTGTTGCATCTTCTCAAGATCAAGAACCTTGGATTCCATATATCGTGAACCATCCTCTTTTTGGTTGGTTAGTTTTCTTATTGATTGTCGCTGTCGTCAGCACCGTTACGATTGAACATTTAGAAAAAAAATAAAGGCTATTCGCCTTCATCTTCAACGGATAAGGTGGACTCCCCTCCAAGTAGATAATGGGGGAGTGCTCCTTTTTTTTGATATTGATAGTAAGCTGCTGCACCGATCATGGCTGCATTATCTGTGCAGTATGCCATACTTGGAAAAATGATGTCTTTATTGGGAATTTCATTAAAAATGCGTTTTCTTAATCCCTTATTCGCTGCAACCCCTCCAGAGACAATGATCTGTTTGACATCAAGGTTTTCAGAAGCTAGTCTTGTTTTTTCTATGATGACATCGAGAACGGATGCTTGGAACGATGCACACATGTTAGGAACATCAATCTTCTCACCGCGCTGTTCAGCGTTATGCACGAGATTGATAACTGCGCTCTTTAGTCCAGAAAAGCTGAAATGATATTCTTTTCGATCAAGATAGGGGCGTGGTAGATGATAGGTATCTTCTCCCATTTGAGCAAGTTTATCAACGATGGGTCCACCTGGGTAAGCTAAACCTAAGGTTCTCGCAACTTTATCATAAGCTTCACCAACAGCATCATCTTGTGTGGTTCCTAAAAGCTTAAAGGACATATGTTCTTGCATATAGATTAATTCGGTGTGTCCACCAGAAATTAAAAGAGCAAGCGCAGGAAACTTGATTTCGTGTTCCAAACCCGCTGCATAAATATGACCGTGGAGGTGATTCACACCCATTAAGGGTAATCCATGAGCATATGCGAATGCAGTGGCTGCATTGATTCCAACAAGAAGTGATCCAATCAAACCTGGACCTTTCGTTACCGCAACCAAATCAAGGTCTTTAGGCTTGACATTGGCTTCACGAAGGGCTTCTTCAAAAAGACGTGTCATGTGGACAACGTGATTGCGTGATGCAATTTCAGGGACAACTCCACCAAAAGCTTGATGGATATCAATCTGCGATAAAACGAGATGTGCGAGCACTTTTTTACCATCTTCGACAATCGCAACCGAACTTTCATCACATGATGATTCAACAGCTAAGATAATCACGCGCTCACCTCCTTGATATAGACAATCGCGTCTTCTGTTTTATAATAATCTTTTCTGATATGAGACTTCTTAAATCCCATTTTTTCATAAAATGCTTGTGCAACAACATTGCTCTGACGTACTTCTAATGAGATTAAATCAATTCCTTCAAGACGAAGTTCATTCAGAACAAACGTCAGTAAAGCAGTTCCATATCCATGGTGCTGTTTAGCTTTGATAATCGCAAAATTCATCATCTCTGCATGATCATCTACCCGAATACCTAAATATCCTGCAAAGCCGTCTTCATCTTCAATGATATACATGCGTGCGAAGGGATTGAGTGATAGTTCATCATAAAGAAATGTTTCACCTAATGATTCTTGAAACACCGTTTGTTCAAGTTGAACAATAGGGATGATGTCATTTAGTTTAGCTCTTCTGATCTGCATGACTTTCAGCTTCCGTGCGTCTTAAATAATGAGGTACTAAACCATGTATGTCTTCAACGAGCATACCTTTTTCACGTATCAATTTGGGATTGACGATAAAACTGCGATCATCAATAAAAACGGTTTGAGCTTGCTTGTAGATATCTAATTGCTGAAGATCAGATAATAATCGATATCCATCTTCAAGAAGCGTTTGCCCATGTTCATAAATACCTGAGAATACATGACCTCTTCTCGCATCAACGAGTGCTGCAACTTTCCCCTCATAACCAGAGGTCATGAAGAAAAGAGAACTGACGACTTTGAGTTTCATATGACGTGCATACGCAAGCATCTTTCCCACGACAACAGCAATACGAATTCCCGTGTAGGAACCCGGTCCATAACCGATGATGAGTTCATCAATTTTATCAAGTGTCAATTTATTGCGTCTCAAAACTTGATCGATACGATCGACCAAATATTTTGCATGGTCGCGTTGTGCAATCCGTATACTGTAATCGATTAAAATGTCATCTTTTGCAACACCAACATACATGACATTGGTGGACACATCAAAAAACAGTGTTCTCATATGTATTGCACCGCCCGTTTACAAGGTATACCTACACAGATCATCGTAAATTCTCTCATCGAATCTGAGATCTTCTTGATCTTCACAAGTAGATAATCTTTTGGAAGTAAATCTTCAGCTTGATAAGGCCACTCGACAACAATCATACCCATACCATCGATATATTCTTCAAGATCAAAATCGCTTCCCACGCCTTCTAATCGATAAAGGTCTAAGTGGTAGAGCGTTTTGAGTCGATCTTTTGATTTATATTTTTTCATCAGCGTAAAGGTAGGAGAATTGACCACATCTTCAATACCGATTGCTCGTGCAAGGCCTTTAGTTAGTGTGGTCTTCCCTGAACCAAGTTCACCATCAAGTAAGATAACGACTTTGGATTCATCCTTTAAAAGTAAACCGAGCTCATAGCCTAGAGCCTCGGTTTCACTTGCTGAATACGTTGTTTTAACTTTCATGTGATCCCTACTTCAGTACGTTTTCGTATCCCTTTTTACCTAAAAGTGCAAACATGTTTTTCTTATATGCTTCAACGCCAGGTTGATTGAATGGGTTCACATCAATTAAATAGGCACTCATCGCACATGCTTTTTCGAAGAAGTAAACGAGATAACCAAATGTGAAAGCATCCATCTGTGGAATGGTGAGTAACATGTTTGGAACGCCACCGTCTTTATGCGCCATCATCGTACCTTTGAGTGCTTGTTGATTGACATAGGAGAGTGGTTTTCCACTTAAATAATTCAGTTCATCTAAATCATTTTTTTCTTCGGGTAGAACAACATCAAATGCTGTATTTTCGACATTGATGACGGTTTCGAAAAGATGACGTTCACCTTCTTGAATATATTGACCAAGTGAATGAAGATCAGTTGAAAATCCAGCTGATGCAACAAAGAGACCTTTATTGTCTTTTCCTTCGGATTCACCAAAGAGTTGTTTCCACCATTCATTGAGGTAAAGTAGATTGGGTTCATAACCGACAAGCATTTCGATTTTCTTACCTGAACGATATAAGAGATAGCGGGTTGCTGCATAAAGATATGCTTCATTATTCAAAAGTGAAGGTTTCGAGAAACGTGCGTACGCTTCTTTTGCGCCTTTAAGAATATCTTTCGTTTTGATTCCTGCAGCTTCCAATGGGAGTAGTCCAACTGCAGTCAGTACTGAAAAGCGTCCACCAACATCATCAGGAATGACAAACATTTCATAACAGTTTTCTTTTGCTACTGAATATAGTGCACCACGTTTTTTATCCGTAGTTGCAAAGATTCTTTCTTTGGCTTGTTCTTCGCCTACTTGTTCTTCAAGTAAATTCTTAAGAACACGGAATGCAATCGCAGGTTCGGTGGTTGTTCCTGATTTTGAGATGACATTGATCGAAAAACGTTTGTTCTTTAAATATTCAACGAGTTCATGCAAATAAGATCCTGACATCTGATGACCAGCAAACACGACTTCAAGTCTTTCTTTCTTGAAAGGTACTTTTAAGAATTCTAAGCCTGCTTTAGCACCTAAATAAGATCCACCAATTCCGATAACGACAAGGACTTGGCTCTGCTTTCTAATCTTCTTCGCAGCAGCAACAATCCGCGCATATTCTTCTTTATCATACGTCTTAGGAAGGTCGAGCCATCCTAAATAATCTGATCCTTTTCCTGTTCTTTCGTGGATCACTTTGTGGAGTCTCTTAACTTCTTTTTGTAACGATTCGGGTTGTTCATTGAGAAATGAACGGACATCTTCGATGTTTAATTGGATGTGATTCATGATTTCTTTTCCTCGATTCTTTGTTTAGCTTTTTCAATCCAATGCGGTAATGCTTTTGAGAGTGAGTGAAAACCTATTTTAATTTTCACCATTTTCGATATTTTAGGATGAATAGGATTGGCTTGTTTATAGGATAGTTTTAAGCGTTTTTGTTCCTCATCAATATCCAAAACAATAACTTCGACTTCATCACCCACACAAAGAATCTCTTCGATTGAAGAGACAAATTGATCGGATAATTCCGAGATGTGAATGAGTCCGGTATAGTCTTCATAGGTGACGAAGACACCATATGATTGAATACCTGTGATTGTGCAGATGATTTGATCGTTTATCTTCATATCTAAAAACCTCGCAAGTATTATATCATATTTTATATGATGATTCATGCATAAGAAAAGATGCCAATAGACGAAAGCGTCTATCAACATCTCAACTGATGTTTATTCGTTCGATAGATAAATGCCTAAGCCACCTAAGCCAACGTGAGCTGAGACAACGGGGCTGATGACTCCTGTGATCTTGACGCGAATTTGATCACCGAGTTGGTAGAGTTCTTGTTCAAGTTCTTTTGCTTCTAAACTGCGATCGACATAGGCAATATAGACACAAACCTTACCAAAATTCAACATTTTCTTCACTTCTTCAGAAAGATAAAGAATGACATTCTTGAAACTTCTTACTTTGTGTTCGAGATCAAGAACACCACGTCTAAAACGTAGAATAGGTTTGATCTTTAATACATTCCCAATGATTGCTTGAACTTTTCCAATACGACCATTCCGTACCAAGGTTTGAAGATTATCCACAGTAAAGATCAGTGAACCTTTTTCTTTCAATTCTTCAAGGTATCCTAATGCATCTGTGATATGATGCCCTTCATCTAAATAACGAATGAGTTCTTCAATTAAGTAAAGTCCACCATTAATCGTAGTTTCTGTATCCACGACATAGACGTTATTGTTTTCTAGAAGTGTTTGAGCGAGCGTTGCGCTGTTGATCGTTCCAGAAAGTGTCTTTGACAATGTCAAACAGATAACTTGAGGGAACATTTTTAATTGTTCTTCATACGCCTTCATAAACAATTCAGGAGTTGGTTGTGAAGTTTTCACGTGCTTACCTTGTTGTAAGGCTTCGACGACAACATCGGGATGAATCTGTCCATCGATGTACTCCTTATCATCAATTAATACTTTGAGAGGAACAACGGTAATCCGCTGTTCAGTTGCATACTCTTTTGATAATCCTAATGTTGAATCAACGACAAGTCCAATTTTTCGTTTCATGTTTATACCACCTTTTTATTGTATGCTATACATCCAAAGGAAATCCTTCGAAGTGATTATATCAAATTTAATGGTCTTTATTGTATTGTGTCGAATTATGGTAAAAAAGAGGGGCTATTATTCCCCTCTTGATTAGTCTACCGTAACAACCGCAATTACACCGGGTACATTTTCAAGTAGCATGGTTTCGATACCTTGTTTCAAGGTCACATCGAGTGCCATGCATCCATCACATGCACCAAGCATTTTAACATAGACGATTCCATCTTCAACGTTAAGGACTTCAATATCCCCACCATCACGTTGCAGATAAGGTCTCACTTTGGTTATGAGCGCTAAGACTTGTTCTTTGGTTTGATCCATACGTATCACCCATCCTTTATGACACCTTTAGTATACTCTATGAAGATAAAATCTTCAAACAATATCCTTGTCAGTATTGGTTTCCGTGACTTGTTTCACACGTTTTAACACGAAGTGAGCACAATTCATACTGCATGATTCATTTAAATAGTCGGGAATGCGTTTGTATCCATTGGGACTCTTTGGATCTGAGTTAAAACCTTTGATACGTAAAATGCCGGATGACATATCGCCAACCAAATATGTATAACGATCAAATGCGACATCAACATAACGTTCATTGAACTTGAGAAGGTCAAAACCTTCACGATAATTTTTGACCAATTCAAATTGGCCAAAGGGGGTATCTATTAACATCATTACACCTTCTTGAGTAAGACGACTGCTTCAGCAGCCATCGCTTTTTGTTCACCAATCGCATCCATTTTTTCATAGGTGGATGCTTTAATGCTGATTAAATCCATGGGAAGTGATAACAATTTGGACACACTTTCACGAATATTTTGAATGTGTGGGTTGAGTTTGGGGACTTCAGCGAAGATGGTTGCATCCACATTTGAAATCTGATAACCCTTTTCTTTCATCAACATGGCCACTTCTTTTAAAATGAGTTTAGAATCAATCCCTTTATATTTGGGATCTGTGTCCGGGAAGTGAGTACCTAAATCACCTAAAGCTAATCCGCCTAAAATGGATTCTGCAATCGCATGAAGTAAGACATCGGCATCACTGTGACCGAGCAGTCCCTTTTCAAAGGGGATCTCAATACCACCAAGCCATAATGGGCGTCCTTCAACGAGTTGGTGGATATCAAAGCTATGACCAATGCGCATGTGTTCATCCCTTTCTTGTAAGATGGCTTGAATATAGGCAAAGTCTTGGGGGTATGTGACTTTGATGTTCGGTTCATCGTTATGAATGAGGTGAATCTTTTCTTCTGGGTAGAAGACTTGATAGAGTGCAACATCATCATCATACGATTCCGGACTTCTTAAGTAAGCAAAACGTATTTTTTCGGTTAAAAAGGCTTGGGGGGTTTGAGCTAACACATAATCATCACGTTTGATTGAAGTAAGTCCATGAGATGTCATATGTTTTAAAGCGGACGTCACTTTTTCGCAAAGAAGAACAGCGTCGTGATATTCAAGTGATTTTTCGATGGATAAAATCGCATTTTTGGATATCAGTGGTCGTGCAGCATCATGAATGAAGACATAAGGTGTTTCGACTTCCTTGAGTCCATTCATCACAGACTCACTTCGCGTCTTTCCACCGATGACAAGTTTGATATCTTCCGTGACATATTTTCTTACCTGATTTAAATCCTCTTTTGAGACAACTAAAACAATATGATGTCCCATCGCTTTAAATGTTTCCACACTATAGAGAAAGAGTGGTTTATGATTGACCTCATAGAGAATTTTGGATTGATTGAGTTTTGCTCTGGTTCCTGCACCAGCTGCAACAATAAGTGCTGTATTCATGGTTTACCCCTTGATTACATCATCAAGTCGTTCATCGTGATGATCGATGTCAAATGTATCAACTTCTTGAAAATCATAGATAACACCAACCACGTGTTTCGGGCGATGGCGATTGAGATAATGATCATAATAGGCTTTTCCATAACCGATGCGATACTTAGATTGAGAGATGATCAGTGCAGGAGCAATCATGTAGTCAATATCTTTGATATCATCTGAATGTCCTTCTGGTTCCATCACACCAAACGTTGATTTAACCCACTTCATGGGTTTCGTATAAGGATAGAAATGAAGTCCATCCTTTTCGACTTTGGGAAACACAAATGTCTTATCATCTTTTAATAATGCAAGCACATTAATCTCACTTCCCATGGGATAGAAAAGTGCGACTGTTTTAGCTTGTTTGTAGCGAGGATCTGCTTGAATTTGTGCAACAATCAATTGAGACTTTCTTAGAATTTCATCAGATGAAAGTGAGTTTCTTTTGGCAAGCATCAGCTTTCTTAATTCAGCTTTGGTCATGACACAATATCCTTATAGTAACAACCATGTGCAGAGAAGTTTGGATTTTCAGCAATCTTCAAGGCTTGGATAGCTGCTTGATAAAGTTGATGTTCTTCATGCGCATCACTGCCACCTATTGCAATACCCGCAAAGACTTCTAACTCAACAGAAAGTGATCCATATTGCATAACAAGATTCAAAAATGTCTTATTCGACTTAATACCATTTTGCAAAACATCGATCTTTCTTGGATCGGTGATGGTCACTGCGAACTCAATCCCAGACATTCTAAAAATATTCCCCGATTCAGTCACGAAAGAAGTTCTCATTTTTTTGATATATTCTGCCATAAGCATATTTCCCACTTCACGTCCATGAGTCTCATTGATCTTTGGCATATTCTTTAATTTGAAGACAACCAATTGGAAATATCGATGCTCTCTAAATAACTTATTCATGGAGACCATCAAATCATTTTGGTCAGCAAGTAAATCAAGTTCATCGATGTTTGATGCCATAAAATGTTTTGTCTTCATGGGATTAAGCGTACCCATGATGACCGCTGAATGTGTATCTTCGAATAGGCGTTTTCCTTTTTCTTTCATCCAGATGTAACGGCCATCAACCATGATGCGATACGAGGTGCTATATTGTTTTTTATTAATTGTTAAATCGCCTAATAAAGCCAAATATTTCTTTAAATCTTCAGCTTCAATCAAACGTCTAAAATCGGTCAAGTCAAGTGTGTTACCTGGAAGATGGAGTGTTTCAACAAGTTTGTCGGATGCCCAAATGATGCGTTCATCAAGATCGATATAAAACAATCCTTCTTCGGAAATTTCAAGAGTTGCGATAAATTTGTGGCGAATGCTTTCAAGTTCAAGATTACGTTCTTGAAGCTCCTTTTCAACAGCGAGTAAATCAAAATTGGATTTCTTTTCACCCACACAAATACGCCCTTTATAACGTCCGAGTGCATATACCGGTTGCATCACCATGTGTAGAATCACAGGGTTACCATCAACATTTAAGAATGTCAATTCTTCGACTTCTGAGTCGCCAGGTTTTGCACGTTCTTTATAACCGAGGTAATAGCTTTCAAGTTGACGATTGTTGACTTCTTGGGTATTTAACTTTTGAAAGCGAATCGTTTTATTCCACATATTAAATAACTTTTTACCGATAACTTCATCCTTATCTAAACCCATTTCTTTGAGTAGCGATGAGGAAATATCTTTGATACGTTCTTTAGCATCAACGACATAATAAGTATTCCATCGTGAATTTTTAATCGATTTCACAAACAATTGATAGTGATTAGCTTTTAGTATTGCCGTTTTAAAAGACCCATATAGAAGAAGGATAAAAAGCGCATAGACAAAGAAATTGTATCCGATATAGATATCTTCATAAAGAGGATTATTTTTAATGGTTGTTTCATACATGACGAGAACCATGATCGAGACAGCAACGTTGAAAAAACCGATAACCAATCGGTTCTTTAAGACCTTCTCTGATTGAATACTTTGAATGATCACCAAAAACAGCGTAAATGTGGTGATAATCAAAGGATAGATCGGATGTTGTAACATGCTATCACCAAGAAATTTCTAAGACGTACGTGATGACAAGAACTGCAAGGGTAATGAGGAAAGAGACGACATAAATCATCCATTTGTTTTTATTAAAGAATGTTGATGTTTTTTCAGCGATATTACGATTCGCAAATGCGCGAAGGGGTTCGAAAATAAAGGTTAAAATCTTTTTGATTGTGTTCATCGATCATCCCTCACTTCATAAACATATTGATGTATTCCATCAACTTGTCGCGATCATTAATCTTGAGCATAATACCTTCAACAGCAATCGATACATTACCTGTTTCTTCAGAAACGATAATCGTCAAGCTATCGGTGATTTCGCTAATACCTAAACCTGCACGATGTCTTGAGCCCGTTGTTTTTTCGAAGTTTTGATTATCGGATAAAACAAAATATGCTCCGGCACATAAAATCGAGTCCCCGCGAATAATGACAGCGCCATCGTGAAGGGGTGTGTTTGGGGTAAAGATATTGATCAAGACTTCTTTTGACACTTCACTATTCATCATGATGGCACGTTCTGCATACTGATCAAGCGTGTTATGCTTTTCAATCGTCATTAACGCACCAATCGATTGACTCGATAAATACATCGCAGCATCAACAATGGCCTGCTTTGTACGTTCACTACCCATAACCACATTTTCGTTTCTTGAGTCCGCTTTCCAAACAAACTCTAACGATCTTCTGATATCAGGAGCCATGATGACAATCATTAAAATAGGAAGCCATTCCGCGAGATAAGCAAGTGCCTTCGCACTGATTAAAAGGTCAAAGTAATTCGCAATTAATGCGAGTACATAGACCAAGATAAAGGAGGATGCTATCGAAAGCATTCTCTTGTTTGATAATAAAAACTTGACGAGGAAAACGACGAGCACCCACACAAAGTAGGCATCGACAATGATCTTCCAGATCGGGATACCGAATAACATATCATCGCACTCCTTTTGACTACATCTATTATATCATAACACCACATCAACAAAAGATGATTTTATCACCATCGATTGCAGAACTTTGATAAAGCGTCTATAATAAGGATGGTGATAAAAATCACCAATCTTGAGGAGGTATTGACATGTCCACTGATTTAAATGTTTCATACACACACTAATTGCCTATGGTCATGACAATATGTTTTTCCCATCAAAAGACGTATTTTAAGCGTGATCCTAGGTATTCTTCAGTCAATTGACAGCTCAGTTTTGCACACATGTGCATCATGATGATTTTTAAAAAGAAAGAGGACTATATGGATCAAGCATTACTCGTAGGTTTAGCCTACAAACATTCGTACGAAGAGACGATGGATTCACTCGTTGAGCTCGAGCATTTAGCAGAAGCGCTCAACATTCAAACCAAGGACAAAGTTGTCCAAAATGCAAAAGAAATAACACCCCGAACCTATATTGGTACAGGTAAAGTTCAAGAAGTTAAGAAGATGATTGAAGTACTCGATATTGATATCGTGATTTTTGACGATACGTTATCGCCAGCACAGGTCAAGAACCTTGAAAAAGAACTTGATACTCAAGTGATTGATCGAAGTTTCTTGATTCTTTCCATCTTCGCAGAACGGGCACAATCAAAAGAAGCTGTACTTGAAGTTGCACTCGCTCAAAAGATGTATCTTCTGCCTCGCTTAATAGGGATGAGCCAATCACTTTCTAGACAAGGTGGTGGATCATTTAATGCTAAAGGCCCCGGTGAAACAAAACTTGAACTTGATCGTAGACGCTTATCAGAAGAAATCACGTTTATCAAACGCGAACTGGAAAAGATCAAAGAAGAAAAAATGATTTCAAGAAAACAGAGACTGAGAAACCGGATTCCTGTTGTTGCCTTAGTTGGATACACAAATGCGGGTAAGTCATCAATTATGAACTCACTATCTCGTTATTTGAAACATGACTCAGAACCTGTTCTTGAAAAGGATATGCTGTTCGCAACCCTTGATACAAAAGCAAAGCGACTGCAAAAAGAAAACTATCCACCTTTTATCTTGATTGATACAGTTGGATTTGTATCCAAACTCCCCCATGAACTTGTGAATAGTTTCGAATCAACACTAAGTGATGTTGTCGGTGCAGATTTATTACTACATATCGTTGATGGTGCATACTTTAACCCAAAACAGATTGAAACAACAAAAGAGGTTCTTCAAAAAATTGGAGCATCACATATTGAACGTTTGCTTGTGCTGACAAAAAAGGAAATTGCTTTATCTGTACCAGATTTAAATGAAGACTATGTGT
>CALKAH010000196.1 GCA_937983315.1 uncultured Acholeplasmataceae bacterium
ATCGTATTCGGTGACTGGAGTTCAGACGTGTGCTCTTCCGATCTATTTGCAGCTTACATGATGTTATTGTTCATCCATGTTTCTGTTTTTATCATCGCCATCCTTACCCTTGATTCGGCGAGTGAAGCGGGTGATTGGGGTGGATTATTCGCTGCCATATTCGGATTATTCTTCCTTGTTGCCGGTGGATTGATTACTGGACTTGTTGGCTTGTCATTTATCTTGTTCTTATTTGGAATCAATCCTCGTGATCCAACATCCTTTTTCCACAAGCTCTCCAAAGCATTCAGTGTTTTCACGATGTTATTTATTTTCATTTATGCATCTGTATTAATGGTTGGAAGTTTACGTCAATCATCAGGTTCAATTTTGACTGTAATTTCAATCCCTATCCTATCATCCAGTGCTTATCTGATTTACTATCATATTAAAAGAAAAACCATTTGAGATAGACATTATGATATCCGTTTTGAAATAGTCCCTTAGATAGACACAACAAGGTCACTTGTCATATCTATTCAAGGGATTTTTATCATGGACTGAAAGCATGAAAGAAAAAAGCACCAAAAGGTGCTAATGATGATTCAAGATTAATTGCTCAACAGCAAAGCTAAAACCTTCTTCAAGAAACGGCTTGGTGACGAAATCAGCAACCTTAAGTAATGATTCTTCACCATCGCCCATAGAAACCCCAATCCCCGCATATTTGATCATCGAAATATCATTTTCTTGATCACCAATCGCAAAGATCTCATGCATCGGAATGTCTAAATATTGTGCAAGAATCTTTAAAGCATTTCCTTTTTCAGATAACTTGTGTCCAATATCTAAAAAAGCTGGTTGACTTTGTACATACTTAATCGTAGATTCTTGATCTAACTTTGACTTCAGTAATGTTCTTTTGTTTTCATCATCTTCAATGACTAAAACTTTGACAACACCTTGAGAGGTCACGAGATTTAATTCATGTCTTTCTTTGACAGTGACTTTAACATCACCGATACGAAACATGAGTTTTTGTTTAGCACGCTCTGTGGCATAAATAGCTAGTGTGGTGTAGACTAAAAAATCAACTTCAACCTCATCACATCGTTGCATCACACGTGATACAACATCTTCATCAATCAGTTGTTGATGAAGAACTTCTTTTTTTTGATAATCATAAATAAAAGCTCCATTACTACAAATCACGGGTAATTGAACATCAAACATCTCAACGAAAGGTTGAGCTGCATGATAGTGTCTTCCGGTTGCTATGGTAAAAAGATAGCCTTTTTCTTTTAATGCATGAATGGTTGTTTTTGTCTTTTCTGTGGTCTCTTGTTTCAAAACAAGTGTGCCGTCTAAATCTGCAACAATGAGTTTCATATCTTCACCCCAGATGTATTATACACGATTATTGTTTCTCCCCCCCACTTAATATTTGCGTCGTGTCAATATTTCATAGTTTCATGCTATGATGTTATTGATCACTTCATTTAAGGGGGAAACACAATGAAGAAATGTATGTTTTACTTGACCTTCCTTTTTTTATTCGTCCTAGCATCCTGTACAAAACCTGAAGAAACCATTGTTACTCCTGTAGTTCCTCATGACTACGACTTAACTGTTGAAACACTCGAGTCCTTTTTCACATTGGAATCTTTTGTCATTCAAACAAACCGTACCTATTCGATTGATGTCACTTTTACACCAAAATCTAATTATACCGATTGCTCAGGATCAATTACCTTCGGCATTTACTATGAATTCACCTATCAAACTGTCTTACTCAATAATTATATTGAAGACACACTCATCCTTAATGGACAAGCTCAAACCTTGTCATATCCCATCCAATATTCCAATAATCTTTCCATCGTTGATGTCATCATCTTCGAAGCGAGTGGTTCTTTAACGTCCTTAGACTCCCTTGAAATCACAAACAAGACTTATACGGAACCTTTTGATCGACACAATGTGACCATTGAAAAGATGGAAACCTATATCGAACTCAAATCACATATCGATGCTCTCCATTTATCCAATCAAAACATGATCACCAAATATACCCAACTCTCTACAAAATCAACCCATCAGGGTGAAGAGATTTTAGATAGTTCAGACTATTATGAATATCTCATTCGTGATCCCTTCTATTATCACATCAAATCGCTAAACTATGAAACCATTCGAACAACCATCAGTGATCAAGATCGCCTGTTCATGTGGATAGGGGATGTCTATGAGAACATCAAATTACTCAATCTCTTTTCTTGTGAAGATTCTGAGACTTATCCTTGTGTCATCGCAGATGATAGCGTCATCTATGATACAATCAATATCAAGTTCAACAAAATGACCATTGAAAAAGATGGCGATAGTTATATCGTCAAAGGTTTACTTAAAGATCTCTTAAATCCTTATGAATATGTTACGATGGTTCAAATGTTTATCATGATGGGATTAACCCAATACATCGTCGATCAAGCAACCTTTGAACTCACACTGACATTTGGTGATGTCTTCTATCAAAAAACGTATACGAAGATTGAAGTGCCTACCATGGATATCGTCGTTGAATCGACAACAGAAGAAACCTATACCTTTGATGACATCACACCCATTGATCCTTTTACTGATTTAGATTATCAAATCATGATGCCTGGTTCAATGGGAGCTGTTTATGAAGATACAGACCTTCTATCAGAGGTTAGTGGTGGTGGTTTTGGAAGTGTCCATTACTTTCGATCTTTCTTAGAAAAAGGCGT
>CALKAH010000197.1 GCA_937983315.1 uncultured Acholeplasmataceae bacterium
AGATCGTATTCGGTGACTGGAGTTCAGACGTGTGCTCTTCCGATCTCCAATGTTAGACATATCGAGGTTTTTGATAATGCACAACTCTTCGGAACTGCTCCGATATCAGCATTAATTGTATTCAAGGATCAAGGATTCGAGAAAAAAAGTTATCGCAAATACCATCTTCAAACAACAACCAATGATGACTATCAAGCGATGAAGGAAGTTACGTATCGCAGATATCAAAAGAACCTTGTTGAAAATGGTGTCATGCCTGATTTAATCTTAGTTGATGGAGGAAAAGGTCAACTTCATGCTGCTGAAGAAGTCCTTCTTAGCCTGGGTTTATCGATCCCTATCGCAGGGTTAAAAAAGAATAATCAGCATACCCTAGAAGCTCTCGTTTTCCATGATCAAATCATCCCATTACTTAAGCAAAGTGAACTCTATAAATTTCTATTAAAACTCTCCGAAGAGGTTCACCGGTTTGCGATTACATTCCACCGTGAAACGCGTAAAAAGAAGGCTAAACAGTCTATTTTAGATGATATTGAAGGACTTGGAGAAAAACGAAAGAAGCTTTTATTAAGCCATTTTACAAGCCTTGATGAGATCAAGCAAGCAAGCATTGAAGACATTCGAAAATGTGGTATACCTGAAACGGTTGCCAAAAGATTAAAAGAGGAACTCAGATGAGAAAAATCATTTACGCAGTTGATACCAAACATCCTATTTTTTACCTGATTTTAGAGGGTCGTAAAATCGGTTTTTATCTTTCCAATCGCTTGTCAAAAATCTTCATGTCATACCTCGATCAAGGTGTTTTAGTCGATTTTGAAATCCAACCTAAAATGAAAAAAATTGGGATCATCTATTTCTATCAGATCGCTCATTTTAATCAGATTATTCGTCTAAATCCCTATCAAATTCACTATGATTTATACCGCTTGCGTGATGAGATGAAACAGGTTCTTTCACACAATGATTATTATTTATTCATCGATTTTGAAATGACTATGCCAGGTTATCATCCAGATACCTTTCGTCCAGAGATTATTCAGGTAGGATATGTCTTAGCTCAAGCCAAAAAAGATGCGATCTTACACGATGGATATTACATCCTTCCCAAAGATGATCGCACCTTATCCAAGAGAACCAAACGCTTTTTAAAGCTTGAAGAGGAAACGTTTTTTCAAGAAGCTGTCCCCTATGATGTCTTCTACACCAAATTGAAAGACATCATCGAAACATATCACCCCAAATTGATTGTATGGGGTAAAAATGATCTCACAGCACTCCACGATTCATTTAACTTGCATGAAAAACCAAAACTGACAACCGATCAAGATTTTATTGATCTACTCAAGCTTCATAAAGATTACTTTAATTTAAAAGACGATTTAGGTTTATTTAAAGCATATCAAACCTATTATGATGTTGAGTATGATCAAGCACATGATGCGAAAGATGATGCGAAGGTTACTAAACTTGTTTTTGATGCGTTTCTCTCCTATATGTAATAAAAAAAGGCACCCATGTGCCTTTTAACTTTTAAGATCAACAACCACAGGAATGACTAATGGTTTTCGTTGCGTGAGTTCGAAGATGCGATCATTCAAATGATCAATCACGGCTTGTTTTAAATTGAGTTCATTAAACATCTTTTTGTTTAGTTCTTGTTGCGTGATCTTTTTGGCTTCATTTGCAAGTGATTGTGTTATTTCTTCGTTACCCTTCATGTAGATAAAGCCACGAGAAATAATCGTCGGTTCATTAATCATTTTCTTGAGTGTCGAATTGATGGATAAGATGACAGCAAACAATCCTTCTTCAGATAACAATTTACGTTCACGAATCACCGTTGATCCAATATCACCAATACCTGTTCCATCGATATAGACTTCACCCGATGTGACACGACCCGCTAAGCGGATGGAATCTTTGGTAATTGCAGCGACATCACCGTTATCCATGATGAGGATGTTTTCTGGTTTAACCCCACAATCAACGGCTAAATCACGATGTGTTTTTAACATCCGGTGTTCACCATGCATCGGAATAAACATCTTGGGTCTAACTAAACTTAAGACAAGTTTTAAATCATGTTGAGCACCATGACCTGATGTATGTGTATCAGCTAAAGGTCCATGTGTGATCACATCAACATCCAGACGGAATAATTTATTAATCGTCCTATTCACACCTTCTTGATTACCAGGAATCGGTGACGAAGAGAAGATCACAGTATCACCTGACATCGCCTTAATCTGACGATGCGATCCATTCGCAATTCTAGATAATGCAGCAAGCGGTTCGCCTTGTGATCCGGTGACTAGAATGGTCAGTTCATTTGCTTTTAGTTTATTCAGTTCATCACCCGAAACAATCGTATCTTTAGGTGCTTTAATATACCCAGTTTGCATCCCAGCTTCAATCGCACGTTCCATCGAACGACCAAAAACCGCGACTTTTCGTCCGTTCATGACGGATGCTTCAATGATTTGTTGAATGCGATACATATTAGAAGCGAAGGTTGCGATAATGATACGACCTGGGATTCGTGAAAATAATTCGTTAATCGATTTACCAATCTTTGAATCAGATTGAATGAGTTCATCACGTTCAGCATTGGTTGAATCAGAGAGCATACATAAGACACCTTCTGAACCAATCGCAGCTAATTTATCATATTCAGCAGCGGGTCCAACCGGTGTAAAATCGATTTTGAAATCTCCAGTATGGAACAAAATGCCCTGAGGTGTGCGAAACACAATTCCAAACATATCAGGAATCGAATGGTTCAAACGAATAAACGATAGCTCAACATCTTTAAATTGATATTTATAGTAACTCTTGTACTCTTCAATTTTAGGAGGTTTCACATCTTGATGTTCCATGAGCTTATATTCGATTAAGTCAATGGCAATACCTGCTGCATAGATTTTAGGAATCGTGACTTTTTTAAGAAGATAAGGAATGCCACCGATGTGGTCTTCATGAGCATGGGTGATGAAAAGACCAACAATACGATCTTGGTTTTCTAAAAGATACGTATAATCGGGAATGACATAATCGATACCTAAGAGATGTTCATCTGGAAATAGAATGCCAGCATCTACGATAAAGATTTGATCTTCAATTTCATACACATAGGTATTCTTACCTACTTCGCCGAGTCCCCCTAAAGCAAAAATGCCGAGTTCACCGGTATTGAGTAACGGATTTTTCATAAAAACCCTCCAGCAGCGAATATTACATTACTATTGTATAATAAAACATCTTCGATTGGTAGTGTAAAGCACATTATGTTATAATTATTTTTGAGGTAGAACATGAAAACAATTATCTTTTTTGATGTCGACAACACCATGTATAACAACACCACAGGTCAGATTCCTGATCAAACCAAGAGACTCCTAACTGAACTCTCACAAAAAAAGGATGTTTTTTTGGGTTTAGCAACCGGTCGAGGGATCACCAAATTACACATCATCGATGATGTGTTACCTCTATTTACATACAAGGTTTTATTAAACGGTGCGATCGTCATGAAAGACCAAGACATTATTTTTGAACGTCCAATCGATCAAAATGATGTTATCGATGTCTTAAAAGTGATCGAGAAGACACCCTTTAATGTCGGTATGGTAGGTGCATCTGATGAAGCGGTGAATGCCGTCAATGATACCGTCCATAATGGCATGAAACTGCTTCGTGGCATTTATCCAAAGGTTGATCCTCTCTTCTATAAAACCAACAAGATCTATCAGTTTTGGATGTTTTCGGATGAAGAACAACCTTTAATTGATCTTGCCAAACAGTTCCCCAAATTTAAACTCTATCCATGGC
>CALKAH010000198.1 GCA_937983315.1 uncultured Acholeplasmataceae bacterium
CACGTATTATTGGTATCACGGATGCGATGAAAAAGATTATCCCTTATGATCTTCTTTATCTGGTTGATGATAAACTATCAGAATATATCTATGATACAAAAGCATTCATTGAGATGAAAGGGAGTAAATATCATCGTAAACGTAATTTGATTGCACAATTTAAGAAACAGTATAACTATCGTCTAACACAAGCAACCTATGATGATCTTGGTGAAATCGATCTATGTCTTGTGAAATATCAACAACAAGGTGGATCCAATGCTGATTTTGATCCCCTGTATAAGACATTAGATCTCTCTTTCAAAGGTGCACATTATATTGCAGCTCTGCTTTGGGTGGATGATGCTGTGGTGGGTTTATCGATTGGAACAATTAGCTTAAACAATACAGGTATTATGCTCTTTGAAAAAGCTGATACCGATTATATTGGTTCTTACCAGATGCTTGCTCATCTCGTCACTGAAACCTATTATCAGGAATGTACTTATATCTCAAGACAAGAGGATGTTGGACTTCCAGAACTAAGAAAAGCAAAACTATCTTATCATCCACTCATCAAAGATCCTAAATATGCATGTTATCATCGTCCCTTTATGAAACAAGCCTATGAACTCTACAAAACGTCTTTTCCAGAAGATGGACAAGGTTACCGCGACCACTTCTTTTTAAATCATTACCATGAAGATAACATGCGATATCTCGTAGAAGATGGACTTTTAAAAGCAGCCTTTTATATCAAGTGGAATAAGTATAAAACGCAATCATCATTTTCATATAACATTCCTATGATTGTTGGTGCATCCACCGATCCAAGATTTCGTAAACAAGGTCATATGAAACATTTGATTCAGTCTTACATTCAAGAATGCATCAGTCAAAAGATTCCTTGGATTATCTTGAAAACTGATCAACCTTATATCTATCAGTCACAAGGCTTCTTCCCTGTAGGTTATCAAGAATTAGTGGGTGATTATGAAAGACTTGAGGGATGTCATCTCATTCAAACAGCAAATACACACACACTTCTATCGATCTATAATAAACGTTTTGAGCATGTTTCACATGACTATCGAACTGTTCAGTATTATCAAGACTTGGTGTATGGATTATCGATGGATGGTATTGAAACCTATCTCATCATGAAAGATCAAGAAACGATCGGTTATGTCATGGAAAAAAATGGTCTTGTTGAAGAGATGGTGTTACTTAAAAAAGTCAATCCCATCATCAAAGATAAAGATTATTCAAAGACATGGATTATCTCTGATCAAGGTAAACCCTCTCATATGATGGCTATCTGCAATCTAGAAGCTATGATCAACATCTTTTATAAAGAAAAACGCGATCATTTCGTTATTCTTGTTCAAGATACCTTAAGTGAAGAGAAACAAGATATCATTCACATGGTAAGCCATTTGATGAAGAATCCCAAGAATGTGGAACCCCATCTAGTCGTCAAGAAGCAAGAGTTGATCGATGTCCTTATTCACGGAAAAGAACATCCGGTTTTAAATCAGCGATGTCATAACTTCAAGTTAACATTTATGAATCAATATTAAAAAGATAAGGGATTCAGCACGCTGCTGAATCCCCATTTATTTTTAGTGTTTCATTAATGCAATGACTTCATCGATATCCTTCTTGACTTCGTTTAACGAATCAATCCAGAAGTCTTTTTTGGTGACATCGATTCCCATGGACTTTGCACATACTTCAACTGATGTTTTGGTGGTTAATGCTAAGAGTTCATCATAATTCTTCAAGAACTTCTTTTGATCTTTTAAGTACTGGGCATAAAGACCTTTGCCAAAAAGAAGACCAAAGGCATAGGGGAAGTTATAGAAGTTTAGTCCTGCACTATAGTAGTGACCTTTAACAAGCCACATATAGGGATGAAGTTTGTTATGATCAAGGCCGTTTAAATAAGCTTTCTTCTGTGCATCAAGCATCATCTCTTTCATCACATGTTTAGAGACAGGTCCAGTTGCTTTTTCAAAGAGAGTAGATTCGAAAAGGAAACGTGAAAGAATATCAATGATGACTTGAGTATCACCTTGAAGAGAGTTCTCTAAGACAGATAATCTTTCTTTTGGATCAGTGATTTGAGATAGCAGATGATTATTGACGATGGTTTCACAGAAAATAGATGCTGTTTCAGCAAGTGGCATCGGATAACTCCAATGAAGTGGTCGATTATCTGAAATGACTTCACCATGATAACCATGTCCAAGTTCATGAGCAAGTGTTAAGACATCAGAAAGTGATCCGGTGAAGTTTGTCATAATTCGTGATTGACGTAGTTGAGGTTGATTCGAACAGAATGCTCCACCTCGTTTCCCCTTTTTGGGGTAAACATCTATCCACTCGTTATCAAATGCTTTGGTTGCAAAATCCCCTAAACGTTTCGAGTATCCATAGTATGCTTCTTTAATGATAGCTTGTGCTTCTTCGTAGCTATAGGTCTTTTCAAGTTTTCCAACTGGAGCGAAGAGATCATAGAATGGGAGATTTCCTTCATGACCTAGATATTTGGATTTTGCTTGTAAGTAGGCTTCAAAAGAGGGTCTAAAATCCATCATCGCTTCGATCATAGCATCAAGGGTGGCTTTGGTCATTTTGGATGTTTCTAAGGTTTTCTCTAAAGCTGATGCATAACCTCGAAGCTCATTCATGATGACAACTTCACGTTTGATGTTGGAGAGTGCCATCGCAACCGTATCTTCAATCAGTTCAAATGATTTGATTTCAGCATCAAAGGCATCCTTTCTGACCTTTGGATCTGCTTCATAGGCAAGATTTCTGACTTCTGAGAGTGTAATTTCTTGATCGCGATACTTGACTGGTAGATTCGCAGTGGTTATCGATTGAAGTTGTCCCCAAGAAGATGATGCAAGTTCTCTTAATTTGGCATAAAGGATTTCTTCTTTTTCGGATAAAAGATGTTTTGCATCTTGTTGAATAAGTTCGAGTTGATAAAGATAAGTTGAAATGAGTTCACTATCTTTAGCCAGTTTCTTGAGATCAACGGTTGTGAGATATCTTGAGAATTTGACATCTTCAGCGGTAGATTTACGGGATATCTTTTGAAGTTTTGCCATATAGAGTGGAGCTTCTTTATGGGTCACATCGGTAGACATCGTGAGCATCACAAAACTTCCTAAGGTTCTACCGTGTTTGGTAAGAGCTTCAGAGCGTGAAAGATAACCTTCAATATAGACTTTTGGGTTGGATGAATCCCCATTGATCCAGGAGACATAATCATCAAACATCAAGTCATAAGTATTTAGGTCTTGATTGAACTTATCATCAAAACCTACGTATAAATCATTTAAGTTCCAGTTTTTCATCATCATATTACTTACCTTTCTATGTAGAGGATTCCAATCGTTCCTTCACCACAGTTTGAAGAAATGACACATCCTGCATGAGATTCAATTAATGTTTTGGGTTTAAGGTGATTATTCACGTAGTCAATCATGTATGTCGCATGCTTATCAGCAAGCGAATGGGTGATCATGACATAGTCAAGATCAACCTGATCCCCAAGTGATACATAATCTTCAAGCATGATATCGAGTGCACGACTCATCTTGCCAAATGCTTTCTTATAGACACCTAGCTTACCATCAGTGACTTTGATAATCGGTTTGATGCGTAGCATCGAACCCATCAAAGCCTGTAAGCCTGTCGCACGTCCACCTTTATAGAGATATTCCAAAGTTTGAATCGCAAATTGACTTCTCACTTTAGGAACTAAATCATTGATCTTATCAAAAATCTCTGGAGCTGATAGACTTAGATCTCGAAGATCCTTCGCCTTTAAGACAAGAAGTGCAATCCCAGAGGATAGATTCTTTGAATCGACGATATAGATTCTGTTTTCAGGGAATTCAGATGCAGCAACAGATCGGAAGAGCACACGTCTGAACTCCAGTCACCGAATACGATCT
>CALKAH010000199.1 GCA_937983315.1 uncultured Acholeplasmataceae bacterium
CTGACAAAAAAGGAAATTGCTTTATCTGTACCAGATTTAAATGAAGACTATGTGTTTGTCTCTAACCGTACCGGTGAAAACATTGACACACTGGTTAATATGATTTATGGACATCTTTATAAAGATAACCGCATTCATATGTTAAAGATTCCCTTTAATCAAGGACAAGTTTACGCTAATCTTAAAGATAACAATACCATTTTGGAAACTCGCTATGACGAGGATGGAACGTATGTCAAGGTGATATTGACACCTGAACAAGCCATTATGTTATCATCGTATATCATTAATAAAAGCGCTTCATAGAGCGCTTTTTTGTTCTTTGGGAATGAGAAATTCTTTGACAGCTTGTACCATTGGCTTTGGATCTAGAATCAATTGGAATCGATCGGTTTCAATGTATTGAAGTTTGGGATTGGTCATCATATCCACCAAGGCTTCAATCAGTGCACTACCCCCTAGGGGATCTTCATCATGACTATAAAAGAGTAGCGTACGATAATTTAGAAACTTAAAATCCATTCTTTCAAACGCATAGTTTGAAAGTAAATCTCGGATGATTTCCATCTGTTGTCTTTCATCTGTTTCTGTGTATTTGCTGATTAAAAACTCGAAAAATTCAACGTCTTCTTCCCTTGATAATGCTTGATTAATTTGATCTAGTAGTGCTAGCTTGATGGTCGAAAGAGGCATGATTTTTCGAAGATTTTTGAGTTCTTCGATCGTGTGCAAGATACCTTTAATGACATCTTCAGCATACTCATCACCCTTTTTAGGACGTGTGGGTGCATTATAGAGAATAAGGTTTTCGGTTTGACTTGCGTGATCACGAGCAAATGCTTGAGCAAGACCTCCACCATGGCTCATTCCTAAAAGTGAAACTTTTTTTAATCCAATGAATTTAATGAGATATGATAAACAATCGATGATGCGTTCTACTGAAATCTTCATCGCTAAATCTTCAACGGTTAAGACTTGGAAACGTTCTGCGAGAGCTTCTTGAAGTTTAAAATAGGCTTCGGTTGTAAACATACTGCTGCCTACCCAAAGGACTATCGTCTTTTCACCAGTACCAAAAAGGCGATAGTTCATCACATCACCACGATAGTGAAACGCCTTTTTAGGGTATTTTTTTGTGAAGACTTGATATTGATCAAGAATGGTCAATGTTCATCAATCCTTCCTGCTTGATACACTTGAGGACAAAGAGTTCGCGTTCTATCCAGGTTGCAACATCACGATGTAACACAAGTGCTTGTTCGTTTTGATGAATGGCTTCATCGAGGGATAACCATACCATATGATAACCATATTGTTTTTCATAATCATCGAGATTTAATGGATGAATGTCGTGACTGACTTGTGCAAGATAATAATAAGAAGTCATCTCAAAAATCTGGTGATCATGAAACGAATCTTTTCTTTTTTCTTTAATCCAACCAAAGGGAATCATAGTAGATGAAAGAAGCGTTAATCCTGTTTCTTCTTTGACTTCACGCATAAGACATTGCTCGTGTGTTTCATTCATTTCTAATCCACCACCAGGAAATTTGCATTCCATGAAAGTTGTGCTTTTAATCATGGCGAGTTTGTTATGTTGAATGATGATTGCGCGAATTGCAGTTCGTGATTTC
>CALKAH010000200.1 GCA_937983315.1 uncultured Acholeplasmataceae bacterium
GTCTTTTCAAGGTTCGTCCACACTCTGAGCAAACGATAAATGCTGAGAATGGATAGGTTACATTGTACTTGGCCAGGTTTTTATCTTTACCTACTTTGACTTTGCTTCGATCCTCTCTGATCCTTTGAGCAAGGAGGAAAGTTTCTCTATCGATAATTGCTTCGTGTGCATTCTCGGTGTGATACATCGGAGCGAGTTCTTTATTCTTAACTTTCTTGTGTGAAAGGTAATCAACTGTCAGTGTTTTCTGTTGAACCAAATCGCCGATGTATTTTTCATTCTTAAGGATTACTGCAACAGTAGACATACTCCACTTGGTTGCACCAGCACCCGTTGTTGCTCCTATGGATTCCATGTGTTTAGCAATCTTCATCGGTCCGATACCACTCACATACATTTGGAAGATTTCACGGACGATTTTAGCTTCTTCAGGAACAACGATTAAGTTGCCACCTCTTTTGTCTTTGGTATAACCTAAGAATCGATTGTGATTCACAATTGGTACGCTATTGTTGAAACGCTTCTGAACATTCCATTTGACGTTCTCGCTCACGTTTCTAGCTTCCTCTTGGGCGATGGATGACATAATGGTTAATAAGAAGTCCACCTTTGGGTCTGAGGAGTAGATGTTTTCTTTTTCAAAGAAGATCTCAACATTGATTGCTCTCATCTCTCTGATGTAGTTAAGGCAATCTACTGTGTTTCTAGCGAAGCGTGAGATTGACTTCGTCATGATCAAATCAATTTCACCACGTTTTGCAGCATCCATCATATTATTGAACTGTTTTCTGTGCTTGGTGGAAGTTCCGCTGATGCCTTCATCTGCATAGATACCACAGAATGTCCACTCGGGGTTATTTTGAATCCTTTCGGTGTATTCGTCGGTTTGAGCGATGTAACTCGTTTTCTGTTCCTCATTATCGGTGGACACCCGAACGTAGGCACACACGCGTTTTTTGAGGTTCTTGGGAGATCGGAAGAGCGTCGTGTAGGGAAAGAGTGTAGATCTCGGTGGT
>CALKAH010000201.1 GCA_937983315.1 uncultured Acholeplasmataceae bacterium
ACCGAGATCTACACTCTTTCCCTACACGACGCTCTTCCGATCTCACCAGCAGGTAGATCACTATATGAATAGTTAGAGAGTGCAAAATCAGATGCTCCCATGGGTAATCTCACAAAGCTGATACCAATACCATCTTCTCCAAAGAGATCTTGAAGCACTGTTTGACGATCTTCTTCTGACATTTGACTAAACAGATAGGCAGATGATTCAGTCATCGCTGCACCAAATCCATCCATTTCTTGAAAGAGTTGAGTCGAATCGATGGTGATTTTCGTATTACGATTGGCACCTTCTTGATTGGTGAGTACAATCGGTTGTTCAGTGAGCAGTGTGTTTTTATTTCCTTGTGTAAAATAGGGAATAATTTGATATTCTTTTATGATCACAGGTGTTGGTTCCTCCTCTTTACATCCCATCAGGGAAAAGATGAACAAGATGATCAAAACTACTGATACAATCTTTTTCATGATACCTCCTTGGTGGATTCTCGAATAATGATTGAAACAGGGCATTTGGTTATTTCTTGAACGTCACTTTCAGGATGCTCAATCATCTGAATGAGTAAACTTGCGGCTGTTTCACCTAAGAGTTTACGATCTTGTCTGATCGTCGTTAAACTTGGTGTGAAATGTTTGGCAAACGTGATGTCATCATAGCCGATGAATTGAATATCATCAGGAACTCTTAATCCTTTATCACGACAACATTTGAGTGCTCCAAGCGCTAAATCATCTGAATTGACTAAGACAACTTCAGGTTGACATGTTTTCAGTAGTTCTTCCATCGCTTGATAACCTGAGGTAAATCCAAACGATTCCGTATAAACAACATGTGAGGTGTTGAAACCTAATGCTTGACCGATATTATGAAAGTGAAATTCACGTTCGTTGAATGCTTTAGATGACTTGGGTCCCGCAATTAATGCAATCTTTTGTTTTTGGATGCGATATTTCACATACTCCAGTGCAAGATTAATTCCTTGAGCATTATCTGAGATTACGGTATGTAATCCAGGAAGAATCATATCGGTTGAAATACAGGGAATCCCTTTTCCAACGAGTTCATATAAACCTTGATCGCTATAATTACCGACCACAATGTAGATACCATCCACACGTTTATTTAAACACCATTCATAATAGCTCATCTGATGTTCACCGAGTTTTGTCACGATGAACGCAAGTTCATAACCTTGTTTTTCCAAGTAGGTTTTGAAATGCTGCAAGATCGATGAGAAGAATGAGTGTTCAAGTCCCACATTCGATTCTTCCGTAAACACAACACCAATCGTATAGGAACGTTTGGATTTGAGTTTACGCGCAGACGATTGTGGAACGTAACCAACCGTTTGAATATAAGATGTTACACGATCTCTGGTTTGTTTGCTGACAGATCCTGTACGGTTGAGTACTTTTGATATCGTCGATGGCGAAAGATGAAGTTCTTTGGCAATCATGTAAATGTTTTTGCGATCGTTCAAGACTTATTCACTTCTTTCGTAGACCTTCACATATTGAAACTGCATCGACATCGGAAATATTGAATCATCAATGGGGCCGCCCCATGTTCCTCCGATGGCAAGGTTTAAAATCAGATAAAAAGGTTGATCAAATGGCCATTCAGCTTTTGGAATGTAGTCTTTCTTATTGAAGCGTACAATTTCCTTCTTATCGATGTAGAAGATAAATGATTCTTTGCTCCAATCGACGGCATATTCATGAAAGCCTTCTAAAATGCCGGGTACTTTTAAAGCGAGTGTCGGTTGATTACCAATCAAATGGTGATTGGTTCGTGAATGAAGGGAGAAGTGAATCTGTTCAGGATTATGTCCGACATGTTCCATCAGATCAATCTCGCCACATGCAGGCCATCCTGCATCTTTAATATTGGTACCCAGAAACCAGATGGCAGGCCATGTACCTTTTCCTGTAGGAAGTTTTGCCATCACTTCAATACGACCATATTGAATGTGTTTTTTACCTAAGGTTGTCAGCTTAGCAGATGTATAGCGACGATGTTCATAGTTTTCTTTGTGAGC
>CALKAH010000202.1 GCA_937983315.1 uncultured Acholeplasmataceae bacterium
AGATCGTATTCGGTGACTGGAGTTCAGACGTGTGCTCTTCCGATCTACTATGTCACACTCGATGAGAATGTCGAAATCTTTTTACATGAAATTCATGATGAACTTTCACGTATCGGTTACTTAGATAATAAACGCATCACGAAAGATAAACTTAAACCTGCATTAACATTCCTTCGTGCGTATAATATCATCGATTACATTGATAAAGGTTTACATGATGATGCACGTATCAAAATCTATCCGACGATTTTGTATGTCACCAATTTAGATTCGATTAAGGAAATTGTGACGAAACTTGAAGGATACATGGAAGGAGGTAGCGAGGAAAGTGAAGAAACTGACGAAGATTAAACTCATTAACTGGCACCTTTTCTCCAACCAAACCATTGATATCAAAGATAATGCCTTGATTTCTGGTGAAAATGGTTCAGGGAAGTCAACCCTCCTCGATGCTATGCAGTATCTTTTTGTTGGTGGACGTAGTGGTGCAAAATTTAACATCGCAGCGACTGATGATGCGAAGCGTACCCTTGAAGGATATATTCGTGGACGTATTGGCGCTGAAAATAAGGAGTATTTAAGAAATGGGGATGTCATTACCCATGTTGCACTTGAATTCTTTGATGAACAAGCCAAGAAATTTACAACGATTGGATGTATTTTAGACTTACCGAAAGGTGCGCAGCTCAAAGAACGTTTTTACCTTTTAGATAATGTCTCCATCCACGATGGGTTATTTCTAGAGAAGAAGTATCCCCGTGATTATAAGAGTATGAAGACTTACTTAAAGTCGATTGATGTCGAGTTCGCACCCTTTGAATCACAGAAAAAATATCGCGATGCATTAGCTCGGTTTTTTGGCATGGATGCAACCAAATACGCGAAAATTCTACCTAAAGCATTAGCCTTTCGATCGATCGATTTACAAGCTTTCGTCTTCGAGTTTTTACTTGATGATGATCCCATTGACATTCAATCATTGAAAAATAACGTTGCACAACTCAAAAAAGTTGAAGCACAGATCAAACGTGATAAAGAAAAACTTGAAAAATTAGATAGCATCACGCAATCTGGTGAAGATATCACTCAAAATAAGGATCAAAAAGATATCAATGCGATCATTGATCAATTAAACTGGGTTGAAAAACGAGAAGCATTCATGAAGGAGCAGGAACAAAAGCTCATTTCCATTGATAAGCGTCTCGATTATCTACGCGATGCGAAAGCCCAACTTGATGAACAAATCGAAGATGTTGAACAAAGCATCCTTAACCTCGAACGCGCAAAAAATGACTCTGACTTATCGAGAACACTTCAGAGTTATCACGACGCTTTAAAGAAAAAAGGGTCGGAATATGAATCTCAAAAAGAAATCATTACCCAATTAAAAGATACTCTTCAAAAAGAATTTTCAGTCATTAAAGAACTCATTAACCTGCTTCCCAATCAAGCGATGAAGGCCTTTGTCAATTACATGCAAACATCTGAAGAAAGTATTTCAGCAGATGATCTATCTCAACATCTTCAGACGATGGATGTTGAAGTAGCTGCATATAAACAAGCATTTTTCGCTGAAAAAGATAAAGTAGAAGCGGAAAAACGTGAACTATCTGAACAGATTCGTGCATCCCAAACACGGATCAATCAGCTTAAGCGTCATGTCAAAACATATCCGCCGTTTGTCGAAGCATTAATTCAAGCTTTAAACAACGAATTATCATCACACTATCAAAAAGAAGTACGGGTTCGTCCTGTGTGTGAACTTATTGAAGTTGCTGATGAAAAATGGAGAAATGCACTCGAAGGTTACCTTTCGACGCAACGTTTCGATATCATCGTTGATCCCGCTTACTTTAATGATGCACTGGATATTTATGATCGCGTGAAGTTCGAACAAAAGATTTATGGTGTGGGCTTAGTCAACACACAAAAACTTTTAGCCTATGATCAAGTTAATCCAGGCACATTAGCTGAAAAGGTGACCACAGATAGTCATTATGCACGCTATTATGTCAATATGATTTTAAACAATACATATTGTGTTGAACATGTTCAAGATTTAAAAAATTATAACCGTGCGATCACACCGACCTGTATGACTTATAGTAATCATACAGCTCGCCAGATTAATCCACGGACCTATGAAGTTCCTTATATTGGACAACAAGCAACCACAGATCGGAAGAGCACACGTCTGAACTCCAGTCACCGAATACGATCT
>CALKAH010000203.1 GCA_937983315.1 uncultured Acholeplasmataceae bacterium
CCTCTATCGATAGTTATCTATATTGATAATCATCTATATATTAACATGAACTCCTCTTCGCGTAAAGGTGCTTGACGAATTCTTTACATACGTTTTGTATAACACCACACATTTTTACATAAATTTTCATGAAACTCTTTATTTTATTAAAATAAAACAACGCGTTTGGCATTTGAGATTGAAAACAAAAAACTTGGTGTATAATGATTATAGAAAACGCTTTTAGGAGAACAAAATGAAAGAAACAGTCCTACATGATAAGCACCTAGCGTTAAACGCAAAAATGATTGAATATGCTGGATTCCATATGCCAGTGTCCTATGCAGGTATCAGTGAGGAACATCTCGCAGTTCGTACCGGTATGGGCATTTTTGATGTTTCACACATGGGTGAATTTTTAGTTGAGGGAAAAGATGCACTTCCCTTTGTTAACCGTTTAGTGACCAATCTCATCACAGAAGATACGTCCAAAGTGACCTACAGTTTGATGTGTGATGAAAAGGGATTTGTTGTCGATGATTTGCTTGTTTATGTGATCAACACACAGAAGATTCTTCTTGTCGTGAATGCAGGTAACATTGATAAGGATTTTGCATGGGTTGAACTGCAAGCAAAAGCCTTCGAAGTCACAGCACGTAATCTATCAAATGACTATGCTCAAGTTGCCATTCAAGGACCCCTTGTCAAAGACAACATTCAAAACATCATGGGTGTTACTGGCGATGACCTTGGTTTTATGACCTACAAAGTCATTCCATTCGGATCTAGCCATGTCATCTTCTCACGCACCGGATATACAGGTGAAGATGGATTTGAAGTTTATGGAAAGCCTGAGCTGATTCGCGAAGTCTGGGATCGTGCGATTCAAATAGGTGTTGTTCCCTGTGGACTTGGTGCACGAGATACACTGCGTTTTGAAGCAAACCTTCCTCTTTATGGTCATGAAATCAGTGATTCGATCAATCCCGTTGAAGCAGGTCTAAACTTCGCAGTGAAATTAGACAAAGATTTTATCGGACGTGATGCACTTGTTGCCTATAAAGAACATCCGACTCGCAAAGTTGTTGGCATTGAACTTCTCGAGAGAAACATTCCACGTCATGGTTACCCAGTCTTAAAAGACGATCAAATCATCGGTGTCATCACAACAGGCTATTTACTTCCTACACTTCCAACACCAGTTGCATGTGCTTTGATTGATATTGCATATGCTGAGATTAGAACAGAACTATTCGTTCAAATCAGAAATAACAAAGTACCAGCTAAAGTTCGTAATCGTAAATTTTACACGAAGAAATATAACAAATAGGAGGATTCACACATGAATATCAAAGAAGGCTTACTCTATAGTGAAAGCCATGAATGGGTCAAGGTTGAAGGAAAAACCGCTTGGATCGGTATTTCTGACCACGCTCAACATGCATTAGGTTCTGTAGTTTTTATCGAATTACCCAAAGTAGGTGCAACATTCAAAAAAGGTGATGCTATGGGTGCAGTCGAATCAGTGAAAGCTGCTTCTGATGTTTATACACCTGTATCCGGTAAAATCCTTGATGTCAATAAGGCACTTGAAGGATCTCCAGAAATGCTTAATGACGATCCCTACGGAGCATGGATTGTCAAAATTGAACTCTCCAATGATGCAGAACTCAAATCACTCTTAAACGCGAAAGATTATCAACCCCTTTGTGAGGAATAAGTATGCACAAATATCTACCTCATACCAGGGAAGATATTGAAGCGATGCTCAAGGTCACCGGTGCTAGCACTGTCGATGACCTCTTCTCTTCAATACCGAAAAAGCTTCGTTTAACAAAACCCTATAACATCCCGCATCAATTGTCGGATGAAGCGTTAACGAAACACATGAAAAACCTGGCGAATCAAAACCAGGAACTGATCATTTTCCGTGGTGCAGGTGCGTATGATCATTACACACCTTCCATCGTCAAAGCGATCATCAGTCGTCAAGAGTTTTTAACCTCTTATACACCCTATCAACCTGAAGTAGCTCAAGGAACACTTCAGTATATTTTTGAATACCAGACCATGGTATGTGAACTCACCGGTATGGATGTATCAAACGCATCGATGTATGATGGTGCAACAGCAACCGCAGAAGCGATGTTTATGGCACATGCACAGACCGATCTTGACACGATTTTAGTCTCTGAAACGATGAATCCTCGAACCATCGATGTCATCAAGACCTATGCACATTATAGAAACTTAAAAGTGATCGTTGTTCCCATGAAAAATGGACAAACCGATTTAGAAGCTGTGACCCATTTGATCGCAGGTAAAATGGGACTTATCGTCCAAAATCCAAACTACTTTGGTATCATTGAAGATCTTCATGGATATTCAGATGTAATCCATCAAGCCGGTGGTCTTTTCATCATCAATAGTGAAGGCCAAGCTTTAAGTCTTGTGAAATCACAAGGAGAATATGATGCAGATATCGCATGTGGTGATCTTCAATCATTAGGTCTTCCACTATCATTTGGTGGTGCTTATTTGGGTTATCTTGCTACAAAGATGAAATATGTACGTAAAATGCCAGGACGTATTTGTGGTGTAACCACCGATGTCGATGGCAAACGTGCCTTTGTCTTAACCCTTCAAGCGCGTGAACAACATATTCGTCGTGCAAAAGCAAATTCCAATATTTGCTCGAATCAATCTCTCATGGCACTTGCTGTCACTGTTTATCTATCAGCCTTGGGTAAAGAAGGTTTGGTTAAAGTCGCTAACGAATCCATGAAAGGTGCACATTACCTATACACTAAACTTCTTCAAACCAAGAAGTTCGATATCCTTTTCAATCGACCTTTCTTCAAAGAATTCGTGTTAAAAGCTAAGTTTGATGTGAATGCATTCGAACAAGCATGTTTAGCAAAAGGTATCTTAGGACCTCTACATCTTGGTGAAGGAAAACTTTTATTTGCAGTCACTGAAAAGAGAACCATTGAAGAGATGGATCAACTCGTTGAATTGGTGGTGAACCTCGTATGAAGTACTACAACACACTTATCTTTGAACTCTCTAAACAAGGGCGTATCGGTTACAACATCGAAGAAAGAAAAATTCCAGAAGTAAGCCTTCCCTCTCATCTATTAAGAGGTACTAAAGCAGACCTTCCTGAAGTTTCTGAACTTGATGTCGTCAGACATTTCACAAACGTTAGCCAAAAGAACTTTGGTGTCGAAAACGGGTTTTATCCACTCGGTTCATGTACGATGAAGTACAATCCCAAAATCAATGATGAACTTGCGACTCTTCCAGGATTTGCCAATATCCATCCTCTCCAACCCGAACACACCGTTCAAGGTTTATTAAAGATTTATTATGATCTCCAGTCCATGCTTTCCGAAATCTCTGGATTAAAAGCCTATTCACTCAATCCCTTTGCAGGTGCACATGGTGAACTTGCAGGTCTCATGATTATTAAGGCTTATCATGAAAAAAATAGAGATTTCAAACGCAATAAAATCATTATTCCTGATTCAGCACATGGAACCAACCCCGCATCAGCAACCGTTTGTGGATTTGAAACCATTGAAATCAAATCCAATCCTGATGGAACGGTGAATTTAGAAGCACTCAAAGCAGTCTTAAATGATGAAACAGCAGGTTTGATGCTAACTAATCCAAATACAGCAGGTGTCTTTGAAAAAGACATTACTGAAATTTCACGCATCGTTCATGAAGCTGGTGGTCTACTCTACTATGATGGTGCAAACTTAAACGCACTTGTCGGTAAAGCTAAACCTGGTGATATGGGTTTTGATATCACTCATATCAACTTACATAAGACATTCTCAACACCTCATGGTGGTGGTGGTCCAGGTTCTGGACCCGTTGGTGTCTGTGAAAAATTAGTTGAATTCTTACCCAATCCTGTCGTGAGAAAAAATGATCATGGCTATTACATGGATCATGCTAAAGATTCCATTGGTGCGCTTGGCCTCTTCTATGGAAACGCATCAGTCTATTTAAGAGCTTACGTTTATATTCTCACCTTTGGTCAAGAACATCTCTCCAACATTGGACCCATGGCTGTCCTCAATGCGAACTACATCAAAGATTCCTTAAAGGACCTCTTTGAACTCCCCATTGATGGTCATTGTCTCCATGAATTCGTCTTCGATGGACTGAAAGATCAATCAACAGGTGTGAAGACACTGGATCTTGCGAAACGTCTGCTCGATTATGGATTCCATGCACCGACGGTTTATTTCCCCTTGATATTCAGTCAATCGATGATGATTGAACCCACCGAAGTTGAATCCAAAGAAACCTTGGATCAGTTCATCGCTGTCATGAGAAAGATTGTCAAAGAATCGTTAGAAACTCCCGAACTTGTTAAAACTGCACCACATAACACGATTGTCAGACGACTCGATGAAGCAAAAGCTGCTCGTCAACCCATTGTTAAATTTAAAGACATCAAATAGGGCAAATTGCCCTATTTTTTGTTCATTTGATGGGAAAAAGTGATGAAAAATCATGATATAATAAAGCGTGACTGCTAACAAGGAGCCTGATTTATGAAACGCTTAATGCATACAAAAACACTAACCATTCTCTCACTATCCATTCTCTTGATTCTTCCTTTTTTACTTGATACATGGGAAAACATTGCACAAGGAACGATTGCGATCTTAATTCACCCATCTCTTCTTATTTCAGACTATCTGCGTATTGGAGGACTTGGGGCATCACTACTGAATGTTGCATTATTGATGCTCATGAATGTGATTTTACTTTCTTTACTCAAGTTGAAACTGACAGGTCCTATCTTTGCGGGATTACTCACGATCGCAGGATTCGCTTTTTTTGGTAAAAATCCTTTAAACATTGTACCTATCTATGTGGGCATCTTATTATCAGCTAAGTTTCAAAAAGTCGATTTTCGTTCATTGATTATTGTTCTTCTATTTTCAACCGGGATTGCTCCGATTGTCTCCTATCTTCTTTTTGGTACAGGCTGGCCACTTCTTTATGCGATTCCATCCGCTGTTGTTATTGGGTTACTGACAGGTTTCTTACTTCCCATCATGAGTGTTCACATGCTTCGTTTTCATAAGGGATACAATCTATATAATGTTGGATTCACCATGGGGATTTTGTCTTTTCTTTATTCAGCTATTTTAAGAGGTGTCTTTAAACTCAATTTGTTCGCTTTTGATTCTTCAACATCCGAAGCGTATCATCAGGAAATGCTCATCCTCGCCATCGTTGTCTCCGTTTTACTGATTGTAGGTGGGTTCATTTCTGATCCACGTGCACTCAAAAAATATCCTATCATCTTTAAAAGTTCAGGAAGACTCGCATCTGATTTTATGCGTGATGCAGGTAAGGAAATAACGTTCATCAATGCAGGGGTTATGGGTATCATCTCAGTCATCTTTTGTTTGGTACTTGGCATAAATATCAATGGTCCCGTGATGTCAGGTATTCTCACCGTGATCGGGTTTGGTGCGTTTGGTAAGCATCCTAAAAATTCACTTCCTGTGATGTTAGGAGCAACCATCTGGTTTATCATCACGAAAGAAACGACAGGTAGTGTATCAACAGGGCTTGCGATTGGTGTTCTTTTCGTCACTGCGGTTGCACCGGTTGCTGGCCGTCATGGTTTCTTGGTTGGATTACTTGCTGGATTCATTCACGTCTTATTTACACCACTAACCTATCCTTTTCAAGGTGGATTTGACCTATATAACAATGGATTTGCTGCTGGATTTGTAGCAGCAATCATCGTTCCGATCTTTGATGTGATCAGAAAAAATAAAATTCAGGAGGATATGTCATGAAATCGAAACAAGACATGAAACTCATCGCTCAGATCATTCAAGAATTATCACTTTTCGTGATGTATCATGGATATGAATCCTTTGATCTATCGTATGCTCGCCTTCAATATGAAGAAACATATACATTGGTTTTGTCTGACAAAAAAGAAGATATGCTAACCTACATGGAACAAAAGATTAATCAAAAACGGGAAAAGGAAATTGAAGCCTATTACTGGGAACTATTGGGTGATCTCGATTCATCGACTGAGCTCAATATATTAGGTTTAATCATTGATTATATGTCCTATTCATGGGATAACGACAAATTGGTGATCACCCTTCATCGATCCATTAAAGAATAAAACCTGCTGAGCCAGCAGGTTTTCTCTTTTAAATAAATAGATTGTGATTTGCTGAAGTTGTATCTGCAAGATAACTTGCAACACCTGCAACTTCTACGCCATCGATAAGTTCTTCTTTCTTGATACCCATAATATCCATGGACATGGCACAAGCAACGATTTTAACACCCAGTTGTTGAGCATTTGTCATCAATGTTTCAAGAGAGTCAACATTTTTCTTTTTCATAATCCCTTTTATCATCTTAGGACCCATACCCATCATATTCATAGTGGAAATAGGGAGTTTTTTGGTTCCTCTTGGCATCATGAAGCCGAACATTTTTTCAATCAATGCTTTCTTAACGCGAACCTTTTTGGTCTTTCTTAAAATATTTAAACCCCAGAATGTAAAGAATAGAGAGACATCTTTACCCATGGATTTC
>CALKAH010000204.1 GCA_937983315.1 uncultured Acholeplasmataceae bacterium
ATCATCGGTGATATTGAAGCTTATGGTTTCAATGAATCCTTTCAACGGATCTATGCTGAATACGATGAAGCTGGCAACCTTTTGTCTGTCTTCTTGAGATATCGTGAACATGCAGTTTATTATGCTCCAACAGCTCGGTTTAATCATGAGTACTTATCGATTTTTGATCACGATCCTTTCAATTTCATCTCGGGTAAATCAGAACTCATGACGCTTATTGAACCTCATCTTATTGGTTTTAAAAAGAAACATATGTACTTCTGTGAAGCAAAGAAACTGACATTTCCGCTATTCCATGATCCATCCATTCACATGCTTCAATCAGAAGATCAGGCTTACTCACTTTTTAAGCTCTTAAGTATGATTGAAGAATTTAATTATCATGATAAAGAAGCTGATACGTTTGTCAAAGAAAAAATGCAAAGCCTTTCTATGGGCATGACCCTCTTTATTGAAGAAAACAACACTATGGTATCAACGGTTGCAACGACAGCTGAAACGACAAAAAATGCCATGGTGGTTGCAGTTGCAACCCATCCCGATCACAGACATCATGGTTATGCATCACGTCTAATGAAGCGATTGATGACGGTCTATCTTCACGATAAAGGAAAATCGTTATGCCTATTTTATAACAATCCCGATGCTGGTAAAATCTATCATCAACTTGGTTTTAATACGATTGGCACATGGGATATGTTCAATCGCTGATAAATAAAAAAAAAGGACGTTTCTCATGAAAAGCATGAGTACCGTCCTTTTTTGTTATTCGATATTCTTGACGATGATGGCAGTTCCCATACCGCCGCCAATGCAAAGCGATGCTAATCCTAATTTCTCATGACGTTTTTTCATTTCATGAATGAGCGTCACCACGATACGTGCACCACTTGCACCTACAGGATGTCCAATAGCGATTGCACCACCATTGACATTGGTCTTATTCAGTAATTCATTAAAATTAACGTGTAAGTCTTCCGATAATTCTTTCATCACACCTAAACTTTGAGCAGCAAAGGCTTCATTGAGTTCGAGTAAACCGATCTGATTGAGTTGAAGACCTGTTCGTCTTAATACATTTTTCACAGCACCAACAGGACCAAGTCCCATCACTTTGGGATCGACGCCTGCTTGATCAACACCAACGACTTCAACGAGTGGTTTCAAGTTGTATTTTTCGATAGCTTCTTCACTCGCAAGCATCACATATGCAGCGCCATCATTAATTCCTGAAGCATTACCTGCTGTCACAGTGCCATCTTTTTTGAATGCTGGACGAAGTGTGGCTAGTTTTTCTAACGATGTTTTACGATTAGGATATTCATCTTTATTAAACATGACAACTTCTTTACCAACTTTGACTTCAATACCGACCACTTCATCATCGAATCGCCCTTCATCAACTGAACGAATCGCTTTCACTTGTGATTGATAAGCAAATGCATCTTGTTCTTCACGTGTGATATGGTGTTTATCTGCGATATTTTCTGCAGTAATCCCCATATGAATACCATCATAAGCATCGGTTAATGCATCATAGATCATATGGTCAATCACTTCAAAGTTACCCATCTTGTACCCACTTCGACCTTTTGCTGATAAAAGATGGGGTGCAAGGCTCATCGATTCTGTACCACCAGCGATCACAAGATGACTCCATCCTGCCTTAATCTTTAAGTAAGCATCCATAATCGCTTTCATACCTGAACCACAAACCATGTTGATGGCATAACCAC
>CALKAH010000205.1 GCA_937983315.1 uncultured Acholeplasmataceae bacterium
GGCGACCACCGAGATCTACACTCTTTCCCTACCCGACGCTCTTCCGATCTTGCGTTTAAACCTATCGATGAGCTTTTTGCGTTCCCACCGCGTTTTCTAGTTCAACAACCAACGATCAATAACTTTAGAGATCTCTTTGTTTTTATTGGCTATGGTTTACCGGTGATGAAGTTTATTATTAACAGTTTAATCGTAACACTCTTCGTCGTTTTTGCCAGTGTACTCTTCAGTTCTATGGCAGGATACATTTTATCCAAGAAAAACTTTAAGGGTAAGAAGTTTTTATTTGAAGTGAATAAGTTAGCATTGATGTTCGTTCCAATCGCTGTAACCATTCCACGCTTTTTAGTCATTACTGAAATTGGGATTGTGAATACCATGACAGCTCACGTGCTTCCAATGATTGCAATTCCAGTCGGTTTGTTCTTAGTCAAACAATTCATTGATCAGATACCCAATGAACTGATTGAAGCAGCAAAAGTTGACGGTGCCGGTGATTTTTATATTTACATAAAAATCATTGTCCCATTAACCATGCCTGCCTTAGCCACAGTTGCAATTTTAAGTTTCCAAGCAACATGGAATAATACGGAAACATCGACACTCTTTGTCAGTGATGAATTGAAACAAACATTTGCATTTTACATGTCAACCTTGACGAATGCGAGCAATAGCGTTGCCGCTGCAGGTATTGGTGCTGCAGCGACTCTTATCATGTTTTTACCGAACCTTATTATCTTTATTATCATGCAAAGTCGTGTCATGAGTACCATGACACATTCTGGACTTAAGTAGGTGAATCGGATGCGATGGATCAAACGATTGACGATGATAGGATTAATGTGTTCTATCTTGGCCTTCAGCGTGCCGGTGCATGCTGAAACACAAATTTCTAATATTCCATACAGTACATGGACCATCGGTTTTGATGGTGATTTTGTGCGTACAGCAAACGCCTATGAAGGAACATTTGTCCTCAATCGTGGTTTTTTATCACCACGTGATATCTTTATTCGCGATGACTCGGTCTATATTGCTGATACAGGAAATGCACGCATCTATGTTTATGATATTGAAACGACCATCGATCGTATCATCACACATGAACTCATCAAAGAACCAACGGGCATTTTTGTTACAGAAGATCATCATCTCTATATCGCTGATGCAACTTCAGATATGATCTTAGTTTTCGATGAAAATGATCAACTTATTCATCAATATGGAAGACCTAGCGAACCTTTATTTGGTGAACAGTCTGTGTATGAGCCACGTAAGGTTGTTGTTGATTCAAGAGGTAATATCTATATTGTGAGTGATGCTGGGATCAATGGTATCATTCAACTTGATAGTGAAGGACGTTTTTTAGGTTTCTTTGGAATTAACAAGGTAAACATTACGCTTGAACTTTTATTTAAACGTGCGTTGATGAGTGAAGAGCAAAAAGAAAAGTTTGCATCATTGACACCTAAATCAACGACCAATTTGGCTATTGATGTACAAGGCTTAATCTATACCGTCATTAAGAATGAATATGTGACACCTTTAAAAAAACTAAACATTGAAGGCAATAATATTCTTGAAGGCATCATGATTGCTGATCCCAATTATGAAGATATCACCATCGATACGTATGGTAATATATATACCGTGAGTCAAGATCCTGATTCCAGAGGAGTCATCGGTGTCCATGATAGTTTTGGTAACTTACTCTTTAAATTTGGTCGTCAGGAAGCAAACAGTCTTCGCTTAGGTGAATTTGCAGGGGCGACCGGTGTTGCAGTTGATCAATATGGCGATATTTGGGTACTTGATGGTTTAGGCAATAACGTACAAGTGTTTTCTAAAACAGAATTTGCAACTTCGGTACTCACGGGAATTGAACTCTATCGCATTGGCCAATATGACGAAAGTGCGGTTTATTTTCAAGAGATTATTCGTCAAAACAGCTTATTTGCTTTAGCACATTCCCGTCTAGGTAAATATTATGAACGCAATGAAGATTTTGAAAATGCACTATTAAGTTATCGGATTGCGAACAACAAAACGGGTTATTCGAATGCATATTGGGAAGTCCGTGATGCATGGATTAATCAAAATATTGTATGGCTAATGATTGTCATGGGTGCAGGACTCATCGGATGGTCGATTTTTAAACGTACACCTGCTTACGAAACCTATATATCGAAGAAAGTTCTCGTTCAAGATAGATTGAATCAATATACGTTTGTCGGTGAATTCAAGTTAATGCTCCATATGCTTAAACATCCTATTGATGCGATTTATGATATTAAGTTTAAACAAAAGATCAGAGTCAAAACGGCGATGATCATGTATGTTGTTTTCGTTTTACTCAATATTTTGAGTGATTATTACATCAAAGGTTATCTCTTTAGAAGTAATATTCAAGATATGGTATTCTTCTATGAAGTGCTCAAATGGTCTGTTCCATTACTTCTATTTGGTTTAGGTAATTATTTGATTAGTACACTTCAAAATGGAGAAGCTTTTTATCGTGACTTGTTTATCGGAACAATCGTTGCACTTTTCCCGATTTTTCTATTCAAGATTCCGATTGATCTTTTAAGTAATGTACTAACATATAACGAAGCATTCATCTATAACTTTGCTTATATGATCATGATTGGATGGTCCGTGATCATGTTATTGATAATGATCAAAGAGCTGAATAACTTCAAGTATGGAGAATTATTGGTCAACCTCCTCTTGACGATTTTCATCATGGTTATCATGATTGTTCTTTACTTAATTGTCAGCATCTTATCATCACAACTTATCAATTTTGTGGTCAATCTGGTCAAGGAGGTCTTCGCATGATGAAAAAACTCATTCTCGTGATGCTTGCAATCAGTTGGTTATTGATTCCATTTGAAGTCTATGCTGAAGAAGAACCCTATGATTTTCTTGAAACAGGTATTACAACACTTCTTGAATCCAATCTGTTTACGCGAGTTGAAGATTTAACTCCATATACACAACAAGTGATGGATTTGTCATCTTTTGAGGAAATCATGCAAAACGATCGATTCACTGTTTATGTCAATCCTTCAGGACTGGCACTAAGAATTGTCGATCGTTCAAATGGATTTATTTGGGCAAGTGATATTGATGATTTAGATGATTATCCACTCAATGCTGCTTGGATTAGACGGATTCGTTCTGCGATCACCATTGATTATATCAATGAGAATAGTATCGCAATTACATCGTCAATCTTGCAGCGTCGCAGCAATGAAAATGCATTGACATCCTATCAAGTTAATGGAAATACGACGCACTTTGATGTTGATTTTCATATTGAACAAATTAGATTCTCATATGAAGTTGAACTTACAGATGATGGCATTATTGTCAAAGTTGATCGCGATTCGATTGAAGAATATGGCACATCACGATTAACGAAGTTATCGGTTTTTGAGTTCTTTGGAACCGTCTATAGCGATAATGTTCCTGGTTATTTCTTTGTGCCATCAGGAAATGGAGCACTGATCCGTTTTACAAACACATCAACCATTAACAGTGTTTATCGCGCTCGTTTTTACTCTCAAGACAAATACCGAAGTGCACTTGGTGGTGAATCAACACTGAACTATCCAGTATTCGGTAGTGTCCATGGTGTCAATCAGCATGCTCTATTTACTGAGATCATTGAGGGTGCAGAGTTTGCTGAATATATCTACACTCCACCCACCTATCAAACTGAATTTCATAGCCAAAATGCAACGTTCTTGATGCGTGAAAACCATGTTCAACCGCTGTCAGGAACTGAAACGCTCACCATTTATGAAACAGACATTAAAGATTATCATCCAACTGTTCGATATACGATCTTAAATGATGAAGATGCAAACTATATTGGATTTGCAAACACATTGAAAACAAACATGATTGCATCGGGGATCCTTGAAAAGGCATATGCACCACAAGAAGTGATGATGCATCTTGATGTGCTGATGAAGGAATACGAAAAAGGACTTATTTTTAAGAAGCCCTACATCATGACTTCAGTCGACGCACTTTTATCCATTGATGATGAACTAACCGAAGCGGGTGTCGATCGTATTCAGTACACACTCCGTGGTTATAATCGTGGTGGTTATTCTGATCGTAGTTTTACAAATTATAAGCTTGATCGAAGCATTGGTCGCTTTCAAGACCTCGAGGATCTCGATGTGGAATATTATTATGATCCTACAGTGAGTTACAGTTATCGTCAACAGCCCTCATCATCGACTTTACAGATGGTGACACGAAAATACTTCATTGAATCAGTCAATCGCGGTGAGTATTATCGATTCATACATGATATCGATCGTATTGCAGAGGTATTTCCTGAAGCTTATGACACATTAAGTGCCCGTGGAGGTATGGCTCTTGATGGGCTATCCAATGACTTAAATAGCAATGCAACACGTTCACGCTCAGATGTTATCGAACTTTATGATACGCTCTTTGAAGAACGTATGTCGATGTATCGTCCAGATTTTTATAACATTCAATATGCTTCACAAATCTATATGAGTTCGCTCTATCACAATCGATCACGTTTCTTTACCGATAGTGTTCCATTTGAGCAAATAGTGTTATCGGGATACATCCCGGTTTACTCACAGTTCTTAAATTTCTCATCAAATATCCACGTTGATCTTTTAAAGATTATCGAGTTTGGCATTTTCCCAGCATTCTTAATCACCTCAGAGCCATCATATCTTCTAAGCGATACAATGAGTCGCGATTATTATGCAACATATTATGGCAATTTAAAAGAGTATATGATCGAAGCTTATATGGATAATCAACAAGCACTGAAAGAAGTGGTTGGTCATAGTATTATCTGGAGAGAAGTATTAAGAAGTGGTGTGATTCGTATCGATTATGACAATGGATATGCAATTTATGTGAATTATACGAATTCACCATTTATCGATGGATCAATCATTATTGAACCTTTTGGTTTTAACGTTATTGAGGTGACACCATGAAAAAAATGAGAGTCACTTACAAACAACGTGAAGCATTATTAGGATACATGTTTATTAGTTTGTGGATCATTGGTTTTGGTGTGTTCACGTTTTATCCGATTTTATACTCACTCTTTTTAAGTCTCAATCATGTCACCATTCCAACAACAGGAATTCAACTTGAATTTATCGGTTTCCAAAATTATCAGCACGCCTTTGTGATTGATCGCATCATGATTCTTGAACTTGGTACATTTGTACAAGATTCAGTACTCATGATGATCATTATAAACGTTTTTGCACTCATCTTCGCGATGATTTTAAACATGAATATCAAATTTAAGGGATTCTTCCGCACCATTTTCTTCCTACCAGTTGTCATTGTTTCTGGACCCGTGATGCAAGAACTCGTCGATAAAAAAGCTATCGTTTTACCTGGTATAACGAATTACCAAGTCATCCAAATCTTTAGTGCCATCTTTGGTCAACGTTTTGGAGAACTCATCATTAATGTATTCAGTAATCTCATTTACATGTTTTGGTTTAGTGGTGTTCAAATCATCGTCTATCTTGTGATGCTACAAAAAATGAATAAAGAAGTTTATGAAGCATCTGAAATTGATGGGGCGAGTCCATGGGAGCAATTTTGGAAAGTCACTCTACAATTTTTAAAACCCATTATCTTAATCAATATGATATACACACTAGTGATGTTAGCAGGCTTCTCGAATAATCAAATCATCATATTGATTAAGGACTACATGTTCCAAACAGGTGAAATCGGAACTGGTTTTGGATTTAGTGCTGCGTTGGTTTGGATATATTTCATTGTGATTGCACTGATTGTAGTTCTATTGTTTGCACTTTTCTCTGCAAGAAGCAAGGTGAAATATATACGAAATACCGATCATTATGTTTTTGACATGTTGCGGTATAAAGAAAAATCGTCACTTTTTACAAAGTATCCTCAAGCGATGAAAGTGAGACGTAAATTGGTTGGGCGAAAGGGTACGGATGGTTGGATTTTTAGATTGTTTACATATCTTTTAATTGCATCAGTAGGCTTTTCATTCCTCTACCCATTTATCTTCCTTACATTAAAGAGCTTGCAATCACCATTTGACTTAATTGATAGTAGTGTTGGACTTATACCGACATCTTTATATCTTGAAAACTATACCAAGGCATTCCAAACAATCGGTTTCTTTAATGCACTTACCGAAAGCATTCAGATATCATTTTTCCCAGCACTCGCTCAGGTAGTGAGTACGGCACTGATTGGATATGGATTAGCACGTTTTGATTTTCCATTCAAAAAAACGATTGTTGTTTTAATCCTTTTCACATTTATTATTCCAGCACCCGTTTTAATGATTCCCACCTATCTGATGTATCGTGATTTGGGTATTCTTGGCAATATTGGTGCATTCATCTATCCTGCTATTTTTGGACAGGGAATAAAGAGTACCATCTTCATTATGATTTTTTATCAGTTTTTTAATACGATTCCTCGCGTGCTTGACGAAGCAGCACGCGTGGATGGAGCTGGACCGATTCGAGTGTTCTTGAAAGTTAGCTTACCATTAGCAATTCCAGCAGTTGTTGTTGTTTTCCTCTTTAGTTTTGTTTGGTATTGGAATGAAACGTACTTAACTGGACTTTATATGCCACAGGCTCGAACCCTTCCTTTACAACTCACACGATTTGCAGATTCATTTAGACAACAATTTGGTAATGTCGATCAGAATGCAGAAGGATTTGTTGACCGATTAAATGAAGCCATTTATATGGCAGGAACATTAATCAGTATCCAGATCGGAAGAGCACACGTCTGAACTCCAGTCACCGAATACGATCT
>CALKAH010000206.1 GCA_937983315.1 uncultured Acholeplasmataceae bacterium
ATCGTATTCGGTGACTGGAGTTCAGACGTGTGCTCTTCCGATCTCGATCAAATGGATATTATCAATTCAACACTCACTCAATTTGGTATTGAAGGTGAAGTCTCAGGATCGAAAAAAGGTCCTACAGTCACCCGTTATGAGATTGCGCTTGAACCCGGTGTTAATGTTAAGAGGGTCTTATCGATTCAAGATAATTTAATGATGAACTTAGCATCTAAATCGATTCGTATTGAAGCACCGATTCCAGGAAAACCATATGTTGGTATCGAAGTCCCTAACGTGAAGACCGAAATTGTAGCATTTGGTAATGTTGTGGATACCAAAGATTTTCTTGAAGATCTCGAACATCCTTTAAAGGTTGCTTTAGGTGTTGATATCGATGGAGAAAATATCTACGTTGATATTCAAGCTATGCCCCATGGTTTGATTGCAGGAGCAACCAACAGTGGGAAATCTGTCTGTGTGAATACGGTTCTTGTCAGTTTGCTGCTTAAGAATACACCGGAGGATTTAAAACTGATTTTGATTGACCCTAAAATGGTTGAATTAACACCCTATAATGATCTACCTCACTTAGTCACCCCCGTCATCACGGATGTTAAAATGGCTGCTGCAGCATTAAATTGGGCCGTGAATGAAATGGAGAAGCGTTATCAACTTTTTGCGGGTAGTCGTTCACGTGATATCCGTTCGTTTAATGATAATGTGAAGCGTGGTTTAGTCGATCATCCCAAAATGCCTTTTATTGTCATTGTCATCGATGAGTTAGCCGATTTGATGATGGTTGCTCCTCATGATGTTGAAGATTCCATTCAACGCTTGACACAAAAAGCACGTGCTGCAGGTATTCACTTGCTCGTTGCAACACAACGTCCAACAACTGATGTGGTAAAGGGAACGATTAAATCGAATATTCCTGCCCGTATCGCATTTAAGGTTTCATCGTTTGTCGACTCGACAACCATTCTTGATGGTGCTGGTGCAGAAGCCCTCTTAGGTAAGGGCGATATGTTACTCAAGCGTGCAGATCGTACGCATCGTCTGCAAGGTGCATATATCCCAGACGATGAAATTTTTGCAGTTACTGATTATATACGTAAACAGGTTCAACCGGACTATATTTTTGAACACGATCATCTCAAACAGCAGTTCAAAAATAAGGAAGTCATCACCGATGATTTATTCCATGATGTCGCACGTTATGTTGTTTCTACGGGTAATTCGTCGATCAACACAATCCAAAAAGAATTTGAAGTTGGATTTAACCGTGCACAACGCCTTTTTGAAATGATGGAAGAATATCAAATCGTTTCTAAAGGTCAAGGTACAAAGGCACGAGAAGTACTCGTGACCATGAGTGAACTTGAGGATATTTTAGCGCAACTCTAAATAAAGGATGGTTATCATGACCGTAAAGAAGGCTTATCAAACATTGATCATCACGGTAATCTTTATGATGTTAACCATCATTTTTTATGCCCTAAACGTTTCGAAATTGGCATTGAGTTGGGGACTGACCGGTTTTGTTGTAAGCATGATGGGATCGATTATCGCTATCGTGATGTCGATTTCTGAAAGTAAACACTCGCGTGAAATCAACGATGGACTATGGGGAAAATATCGTTTTGAAGTCCTAGACTGGTTGACGTTTTTAAGTGTCAGCTTGATGGGTATTTTCTTTGTCTTTATGTTTATCATGTTGCCATCTGTCGTCAAATATTCATCGATGTCACCCACATTATCTGAAGGAGACAGGGTTCTTATCTATCATTTCAATTATGAACCTAAACGTGATGATGTTGTGATCGTCTACATCTCAGATGATGTTTATTACATTAAACGCGTCCATGCGTTGCCAGGTGATGTCATCAGATTTTATCCTACTGAAGCGGGACGTTATCGCATTCAAATCAATGGTGAATTCCCTCAGTCACCCAATGATATCTTTTATGATATGGATGAGATAGGAAAAAACACGATTGAAACGCATATGACAGGTGAAGTACTGGATGATGATTATTTCTTAGTCTTTGGTGATAATGCAAGCAACTCCATCGATTCAAGATCCAGTGATGTGGGTCCGATTCACCTTGATCAAATCGTTGGAAAAGCCTTTTTTAGACTCTGGCCGATGGGGGTGATTTCATGACCTCTAAACAAATTCAATGGTTCCCGGGGCACATGTTTAAGTCGCTTCGTGAAATCAAAGAGAAAGTCAAACTGATGGATCTTGTCATGGTTTTACTTGATGCGAGACTCCCGTTTTCTTCGATGAATCCCGAACTGTTTAAAATCATCTCTCATAAACCGATGATGTTACTGTTTAATAAGATGGATCTTGCGGATGACTATATCACCAATCAGTGGATCAAATACTATCAAGAACAAGGTTTTCATACACTCAAGATTGATGCACAAAGTGGTAAAAACGTTCATAAAATCAGAGG